>JANNCA010000289.1:0-4112 GCA_031386075.1 Oligoflexia bacterium | reverse complement strand
CGGTTCGATCCCGCCTCCAGCCACCACTTTTTACTCTACTTCATTGAGTTCATATCGTTTCGTCGCGGGTAACTCAGGTTCGATGTCCGACCTTGCCAGAACATTACTTACCCACTACCAACCGTGATGAACCGATCTATAGCAATGAAAGTTATAGTCGTTGATACGTCCTCGTAGATGCTAAAGTAAAATTCTGAACCCATGAAACTCAAATATTACTTCATCCTTTTTCTTACCTCCTTCGCACTTCTGGAGGCATTCTTTGTTATTGGGGCCGTATCATTCGTGACTCTCATGAACTCTAAACAACATGAAACCCTCACCCTTCAAGATTTAGATCGGATTTTCTCTGCCAACGAAATGGAACTGGTAGGGAATTTAATGCTTCGGCACCCAAAGCTACTTCGAGAGCAAATCATTGCACTGAGCAAAAGAGAAAACCTGAGGATTCAACTCACCCTGCCCGATACGTCAGAGATCCAAGAAGGGAAGGCCACAAAAAACAGCCCTACTCGGGACTACCCCATTTTATATGGCGGAACTTCCTACGGAAAAATTCGTCTTGCCCGAAGCGATCTAGAACTGGCTTCACCTTATTCAAATTGGGTTTTCATTTTTATTGGCTTTCAAATGTTTATTTTTAGCCTTGTTGCGCTCTTGATCTACCGTTGGTCCTTTCGAGCGATGATTTTGCCGTTAGAACTCCTCATCATCAACGGACAACTTCAAAGAAATACGGAAAATAATTTAAAACTTACTCCTTTGACAACAGGCCGGGAAACCAGAATCCCAAAAGAGGTAACCGATGCCACCGAGATGTTATCAAAACTCTGGAACGAACTCAAAGAACAAAGTCATCAGGCTGCCGTTGGAAAAATTTCGACTCAAGTCGCCCATGACATCCGGTCTCCGCTAGCAGCCCTGAATGCAATTTCTCAAGACCTGGTTTCACTCCCTGAAAATACCCGACTCATTATTCGAAGTGCGATCCGCCGAATCAATGACATCGCAAATCACCTAGCCCAAAAATCTGTCACCCTACCTGGACCCAAAGTGCATCTCATTCAAAGCCTAGTTGAAGAAATCGTTTCAGAAAAACGACTCCAATATCGAGCACGATGGGAAATTGACATTGAATTTCAACCCAGCTCGCTCTCGTATGGATTGTTTGCAATGATTCAGGGAGATGACCTCAAAAGAGCGATCTCTAATTTAATCGACAACTCTATTGAATCTCTTTTGGGCAAGGGCCAAGTCCTCCTTTTCCTATCAACGGACAGCTCCAAAATTTCTCTACAAATTCAAGACAATGGAATCGGAATACCTCAGACTATTTTGAATAAGCTTGGACAACGAAATGAAACCTATGGGAAAAAAGAGGGCACGGGTCTAGGGCTTTTCCATGCACGAACATCGGTAGAGTCCTGGCAAGGTTCGCTTCATGTGACTTCACAGTACGGGCAGGGGACTACAGTTCAACTTTTATTTCCAAAGGCCCAACCTCCTTCCTGGTGGGTGTCCCACCTGTTCGTCTTTCGACATTCGACCTGGGTTATTCTCGATGATGACGAAAGCATTCACAGAATCTGGAAAATTCGGGCAAGCTCTACTCAATTCGACATTCACGGAATTCAACTTGTCCACCTCTGGACGCCTACCGAACTTCGAGTCTATCGCACCGAAAACTTAAAATCTGATGAGAAAACGCGATACTTGGTGGATGATGAGATCTTAGGCTTTAAGGAAACTGGCTTAGATCTCATCCAAGAACTAGGCATTGCCAGTCAAAGTATATTAGTCACTAGTCGCTTTGAAGAACCCTGGATTCGGGATCGTTGCCAAAAACTTGAAGTCCCTTTAATTCCAAAAGGGATGGCGGCTTTCGTTCCAATTTTAATCCATTAAAAATTTCTTTTTTTACTCTTTTTTCCGATGAGCGAGGGAGGTCCTCTGATTGAACTTTTCCTCGTCACATGCTCATCTCAACTTAGCAGACCGCTGGACTTTGGGAGCCGCGACTGTGACACTTTTAGCTTCGAGCTTTCTTATTTTCGACACGGGCTGGGTCTTTCACTTCGTCCATTCAGATCGTAAAAACTTAGTCAAAGTAGCAGAAGTGAATCAACTCAATAGCGACGTAAGGCGACGCACTGAGTCTGAAATCGCCTTTCTTCCCATTGCCCTTTCTCAAGAAATTTATCAAGGCGATAGCATTTATACGGGCCCTGGCTCTCAGGCTCAGGTTCAATTCAAAGATGGGTCTAAAATTGATATAGAGCCCAAAAGTTTAGTATCCATTCAAGTCAATCAGAAGGTTCCAAAAATAGAAATCGACCGCGGAACCGTTTCTGGGAAACTTCAGGACCAACAAAAGATGACCCTTTCAATCAAAGGACACGAAAGTGAACTTTCTGGAAAGGACGCACTGATTCAGGTGTCGGTATCCAAAGAAGGATCCTCACAAATCACGGTTTTATCAGGAACTGCATCTGTCAAATCTGAAACTACCACGATTTCATTGAAAAAAAATGAGAGAACTGAAGTCCAATCTAATGGAAAAATAGGAAAAAAGAGTTCCTTTAACATTGAGCTTCTCAAACCTTCCCCAGGGCAAAAGATATGGAAGCAGTCCTCAGATCCAATAGAACTCAGCTGGAACATCCCAAAAGAACAGATCGAATCAAAAATAACCCTAGAAACCGCACAAGATCGAGAGTTTACTAAAATTAGTTCAAGTAAAAAATTAATTAAACAACGTACATTTATATATAACGTTTCTGAGAGTGGAATTTTTTACTGGAGAATCCGTACTGAAGGCTCCACTAGCCCAACCTATTCCTTCGAAATCCTCAACATTCAAGCACCTGAACTGATATCGCCCAGCAACAACTCAAAATTTCAGTATTTGAAACAAGGTCCAATTAAAATCAAAGGAGCTCAGTCACAGGGTGCACAAATCACCTTGAAGTGGAAAGATTTACTCAGCAGAGACGTGATCCATTCAAAAAATGAAGTTCAAGTATTTACTCAAGTATCTCATGATCCCCCCCTAGAAACTCTCGCTTTTCATACCCAAGGAACGATGTCTGAAATCATCACCTCACCGCTAATGGAAGGACTGTACACCTGGCGAGTTCGGTCACTCTATCCGGGTACAGATCAGGAAGTCTGGAGCGCCCCCCACACTTTTTCAGTCACGACTCCTGCCCCTCCGGAACCCTTAAAGAGTGAGTTCCATGAACTCGCAGTGCCAAGTGGATCCATCTCTCCTCGAGCCAATCAACAAATTGAAATCGACCCTATGAACTCTCCGTCTTCCATTTTGTTCAATTGGAACGAGGTTCCAGGTGCAGACGGTTATGATATTCAAATTTCAAATGACAGTCAGTTCAGTACAATGGAAAGGGAAATTCAGGTTAAAACTCACGTGTTGAAAGCAAATCACCTTTCTTTTGGACGCCATTACTGGCGAATCAGAGCAACCCAATCGACAGCCACTCACTCACAATGGACCCATGCTTTCAGATTTCAACTCATTGAAAGAAAAACAGAAAAGAAATCCCAACTCAACTCCCCTCTCCAGGTAAAGATTCAAAGCTTCAAAGCCCCCACTCTAATTTCACCAGTGGGCCGAGTGAGCCAAAAAATCAACCATGAATACAATTTTGAATGGGAAAAAATTGAAGGCGCCCAAAGCTATGAAGTTACTCTCAATCAAGAAACCAATGCAAGCCGTACTCTCGCATCAGGGGAGAAGACTTCCTCAGTGATCGCACAAAGATTTAAGGTCGATCATCACTCAATGCACCTCGTCTTACCCCTTCAGGGTCGCTACACCTGGACGGTTCGTGCCCTCGCAAGTCGATCTTCCAATGATTTAGCATCCACTCAAACGCAGTCACCGACCTCAAGAGTTAATTTTGAAATCGATGAACCCCGGGTTGCTCGAAAGTCACCCGCACGACTGTCCTTCACTACTCAAGTCAGTCCCCTGTCCAACTCACTCAACTTGTCACTGCCTCAACTTTCATCTTCCGTTCAAACCCCCTTTGCATACGGCTCCTTTCTAATAGGAAACGAATTTTGGTTATCACCCCACTTCGGTCTTGGAC
>JANNCA010000282.1:0-9258 GCA_031386075.1 Oligoflexia bacterium | reverse complement strand
GACCACGACTTCGAACTCCAAGAAATGATCCGCTCTGGACAGCTCAGTAACTACTTATTACGTCCCGTGGGAGTGGTGGAGTTTGTCTATATTCGAGGAGTGGCGCCTCGACTTTTTATTGCAGGGTTTTGTCTCATGATTGGAATCTCCACAGGCTGGCTAATGGGGCTCTCCCCCTTCAGAATGATCGGTGCCATGCTGATGGCCCTCATTGGCAATATTATTCATTACCAAATTGGAGCAGCCCTCTCTACTACCGCATTCTTGTGGGAAGAAGCCTATAGTTTACTGATGGTAAAAAACATTGTCGTCAATCTCCTCTCTGGAGAGCTCCTTCCTCTCAACCTATTTCCTCCCTCGATGCAGTGGATTTGGAAATCGACCCCCTTTTATCTTTACGTCTTCGGTCCAACTCAATACGCCCTCGGGCATTGGAGCCAAGAAGAATACTTCACCCAACTAGGCATTGGCGTTCTTTGGATGCTAGGAGCGTGGCTGGCCATTCGAGTGTCCTGGGGCTTAGGACTCAAACGTTATCTCAGCCTAGGAGGATGAAACCTTGAAACTCACCCAATATATGGAAATTTATCGAGTCCAATTCAAGAATAATTTTATACGTGAAGCTGTCTATCGAACCAACTTTCTCACGGCTGTCATGGTGGATGTCATCTGGATGGGTGTGGAGATCAGTTTATTTTCAGTTCTTTATGCAAACGTTACGACTCTTGGAGGGTGGACTCGTGAACAAGTCTATTTCTTTCTAGGAATTTTCTTCGCCTCGGACGCTTTGTTTACGGTGTTTTTTCAGAGAAATTTCTGGAGTTTCTCTGATCTAGTGAATAAAGGTGAACTTGATATTTTACTCACTAAACCAGTTCACCCCTTGTTTCTAGCTCTTTCTCGTTCAATCAACATCACTGCTGGATTCAATATTATCCTCGGCCTCACCATTTCCTACCGCTACTCGATCTTGGCAGGTTTCCCTGGAGGGTTACACTGGTTCCTAGTGATCTTTTGGCTGTTGTTTGGACTCATTTCCGCACTTTTAATCCGTTTTACTTTTTCT
Organism: Oligoflexia bacterium; assembly: GCA_031386075.1. Classification (GTDB taxonomy): domain Bacteria; phylum Bdellovibrionota; class UBA1018; order UBA1018; family UBA1018; genus CAIYTD01. The sequence goes on along the minus strand of JANNCA010000282.1, from coordinate 8,192 downwards.
GTTTGGGTCTTTTGGACTGATCGCAGTTGGGCAATCTCCCGCCTTTACTATCAATTCTTTGCATTCGCCACTAAACCGGACACGATCTACCCAAAAGCCATTCGATATTTAATTCTAACCGCTCTCCCTTTTGCTTTCATTGGAAGTGTCCCAACTCGAGCCCTTCTTCATGGACTAACAATTCAAGAATATGTAGGTGGTTTTTTTGTACTATTTGCGTTCTTCTTACTCAATTCATTTCTATGGTCAAGAGGCCTAGCTCGCTATCAAAGTGCAAGTAGCTAATGGTCGCCGCGGCGACCATTGTAAAATAAAAAAAATATATTTAACTCTTGCAGAAAATTAAAGTCGGCATAGAATTCTTGATTCTGGAGGTGGGGAATGGCTTCGTTTCAAGATTTATGCTTCACAACAACTGAATTTGCCAACATCGCAGAACTCGACAAAGCGACTCTTTCTTCACTTGAAGAACGTGGAATGATTAAAATAATTAAACGTCGACTAGGTAATGCAGACAGAAAAATGGTCACTTTAGAGGATATGCAAGACTATTTTAAGTCTGTAAGGAATGGTCGCCACGGCGACCGCAACGATTTCGATGAGAAAGAAAATTCTCCACGAAACAAAATCCAAATGTTTTACAATGTAAAAGGTGGAACCGGAAAATCCACGCTTACCGCCCAATACGTAATGAATGCCGCTATGCTAGGACTCAAGGTGCTGGCCATCGATCTGGATGGTCAAGGACATCTCACTGTGAATCTAGACATCCTGGATGCCCACGAGCGCCCGACTATTTACGATGTATTGATCAATGACCTCCCCCTGAGTCACGCAATTATGAGCGTGGCACCCGGATTAGACCTGGTCCCTGCTAATTTAGGCCTCTGCAATATCGAAATTCCACTCAACAATAAGCCCCGCCGCGAGTACAGGCTTTCTGAGGCGATTGCCAAAATCGCTGATCAATATGACCTCATCGTCTCAGATACGAATCCTGCGGCTTCGATTCTCAACGGCTCTATGCTAGTGGCCACTGACTTGGTGAATGTTGTCTGTGCGACGAATCCTCTTTCTTTCCACGGAATGTCGCTCGTCATGGCAACTATTGAAGACATGGAACGAGAGTTTAAGCACAGCCTCGAAGTAAAAATTGTTCCAAATATGTACGACAATCGTGAAGTCATCAGCCAGGAAGTGCTGGGTGAGCTCAGATCCCAATTTGCTGAATGCTGTACTCAAGTCGTTGTCAATCGAAGCGCGGACCTCAATGAGGCAACCAAACGCCGAACCACAGTCTGGGAAGTCAACTCAAAAGGCGTCGCATCACAAGACATCAAAGCAATGACTCGTGAATTACTATTTACATAAAGAAGATCTCAAGGGAGGCTCATCATGGATGAAACTAAAGACGGACCTAAGGACGGAACTAAAGTTAAAACGCGTGAAGGCAGCGGGTACCTCAAGCAGCTCTACTCAACGGCACGAACGACCGCTGGAAGTACACATTCTCACCTAAAAAATCTGACAACATTTTTGGTCAATTTTGTCCCGATCGAAAAAGTAGACACTTCTGAGCTTCAAGTCAGAGTCCATTTTGATGAAACAGAAATTGCAGCCTTGGCTCAGTCCGTCAAGGAACACGGCGTGCTCCAGCCTATCCTCGTTGTACAAAACGGAGATCGCTATAAAGTCATCGCCGGAGAACGCCGGCTTCGCGCCTCAAGGCTTGCCGGCCTAGACCGAATTCCAGCTCGTGTGCTTTCAACAAATGACAAGGCAATTCACGAAATCGCGTTGCGTGAAAATCTAGACCGAGTCGACCTCCACCCCATCGAAGAAGGCGAAGGTTACCTTTCTCTGATCGAGGCCCAAGCTTATCCCAGTCACGAGGCAATTTCGAAAGGCTTTGGAAAGCCAAAATCTAGAATTACAGAATGCATTGGATTTACCCGTTTGCCGCAGGCCTCTAAAAATGAACTCCTCAGAACGGGAGTCAAGAATCGAGCACTCCTCAGACAGCTTCTCACATTGGCTCCGGAGAAACATCTGGCTCTTATCCAAGAAGCGGCTCAAAAAGAAGAAGTCGTTGACCTACAAAAAGCTCCCCTCAATTTTCCAAAAACCGGCTCCCAAAAGAAATCCGCCTCACGAAGTTTTGAGTATCAAGTGGATGCACGAGGATTGTCTGTCCCGGGCTTCAAATGGAAAAAAACGGATGACCGAGCGAATCTACAAAACTACATCGCCTCTCTCAAAAGACTGCTCGTCGAAGTCGAATCATTAATTTGATTCAAATTGACCCCGATGAGCGGCCAACGAAGATGACGACCTTGTTGTTTCTCTAAATGATGCAAATAAACGTACAAATCATTGGTACGAATTCGCCCCCCTATCGACGCATGGCGCAATAAAACTCGACCGTTCTCCCGAACGACAATTCCCTGATGAGTAATGAGCACGGGATGTAATCCATCATCTTTATGTACTAAATTTAAAATGGTGCCATTCGGAATCTGATCCAACACCTTCTTCACCTGAGAAATCGCAATATAGTTCACCTGAACCTGGGTAGGAGTAGACCAGTCTTTGGAGACGAGTGTGGCTAGATTTCTAGAAACCTGACTATTCCGCATCTGGCGAGTGAGCCACTTTCCACGATCGACTTGCTTTCGCTCAACCTCGTTTAAGACCCCGCCTCGAGAAGCGATCTTACCTGTAATATCGGTAAGAATTTTAGATTTTTCATTATTGGGAATCCAATCTGCTTCGGGAAAATGATTTCTATTTTGAAAACTAGGCTGTCCATCTCGATATCGAATTGCCACAATGTTTTTAACGATGTCACTCGAAGACTGACTTCTAGCTAAAGCCGCAACCGTCTCAACAAATGTTGTACAGTTATATTCACTTGGGACAATCGGAGCTGCATCATCTAACTGCGCTGTGGAAGCCAGAGAAAACAATTTCAGTCTGCCTTTTAAATTTTTTTCAATATAAGAACTCCAAAATTGCATCTTCTCATTGAAGCTCAAACTCTCTACATTTTTAAACTCTTCCGCCAATGGATCTGGAGATAGCTTGGGTGATTGAGTGACTTGTCCCAATTGAATCGGTGGGGTATGGGTTGGCAAAGCAACACCCGTCTCTCGATGAACGAAATAGACTCCCGCACCAGCCAAAGCCAAAAAACCAAGAATAGAGTAGGCAACCCTCCGTGTTGTATGGGACGAAGCCAATCGTTTCAGTACCGAAACAGGTTGAGTTCGAGGGCTCTTACCCTTAGCACGAGTCGTCTTTTTTTTTGCCACTCTTTTTGCAGAAGAAATTTTAACAACTTTTGTAGATTTTTTTTTCTGAACTTTGGATTTCATAATGACATTTCCTTTTACTTTCTTCGACCTTGAGATACAGATCGGCATGAGAGTAAAAAGCTAAAGGAATCTGAGATTAATATCGATCCATCTATTGTCATTCACTGAAAGGTAATCGTGAGCCTTAGAAACAACCCACCTTGGGTACCCCTGGAAAAAATTGAACTTTTTGTGCAAATTGAGCCTGCTTTGGTGATTTTGGCCTTAGCTTTTTGCTCCTGGAGCATCTCAAAACTATTTCTCAGCGAACTTTCCAAAGAGCGAAAACGAAATTTAAATGCTCTATTCAAGAACCTCGTCTATCACCTCATCTTTGGAGCCCTCCTCTTTTCGACCTACTACGGATTGCAACAACTCGATAGTGAAGGCCCAATTCTTGAAAAAACAATGACTTACCTTGGATTTTGTACGATTTTGGCTGGAGCGACTGTTTTTATTAAAGCCTGGCGAATTCTTGTTTTTGAGTATTTCTTCCTCAGTCACATGAAAGTGGCCTTCCCAGTTCTATTAGTAAATCTTTTTACTCTTCTATTATCTCTCGCTCTAGCATCCTGGATTGGAACAGAGATTTTTAATATTCGCCTGGCCCCCATTCTGGCGACGTCGGCAATTTTTTCACTCGTGTTAGGACTTGCACTCCAGGACACTTTAGGAAATCTTTTCGCTGGCGTAGCCCTTCAATTCGATAAACCTTACGGAATTGGTGACTGGGTTGAAATTCAAAGTAACGGGCAAAAATGGACCGGTCAAGTCTACGAGATTTCGTGGAGAGCTACTATTCTGATAGCATTCTCTGAAGAACTCATCACTGTTCCGAATCGAATCATGAGTCAAGCCGAAATCTCTAATTTTTCTACCCCCTACCGGCCTATCATTAGAAACCAAATTTTTAGGCTCGCCTTTCAATCTCCTATTGAAGAAGTCAAACGCATCCTCCTTCAGGTTGCCCAATCCACTCCTGAAATTCGGAGAACTCCTCCCCCCCTGGTTCTGATCTCCGAAACAACAGAATCCTGGGTGAGCTATAAACTAATTTATTATCTCGACGACTACGGGATCCAGTACCTCATTGCTGACAAAATTTATTCTAGAGCCCTCGACCAACTCAAAGCGGCAGGACTTGAACTCTCTGGCCATCGTTTGGTGACTCAGCTAACTCAGTTGACCCAGAAATAGGTGGCACAAGAAGTGCTTAGCCCAATCAGCTAAGTGGGGAATGCACTGATGAAACCGCGAAAACATGAACGACATGAATTTTTTGGAAAAACGTTTTGGGATTTCTTCGCTCAGAGCTGTGGAAAGAAATTAGGATACATCACTAATATTTCACGGAGTGGATGCCTTTTGAAAACAACTGAACTCATCGATCATAGACGCTGGATTCGAATGATGATTGAAGACAAATCTACAAATATTTATTTTTCAACTGTGGGAAGGGTCGTCCGTCGCCTCGAAATCATTGAAACAGTGGAAGAGGCCGATGATTACACCCTCTTCCACCATGGAATTGAATTTACCTACCCAAATTATTTTTCCTATGCAGAAACGGATTTAACTTTAGCGTTATCGAGCACGAACTTCAATGTACGTTCTTGTCGCAATCTAAACTCAAGCTCACCTTTTTTACCTGGCTTCTTGGCATAGAATTCATCGAGAGTGGATCTTTCTATCTCCATAGACTCGGCAACCCGGTTCATTTCTGCTTCGATATCTTCAGGAGTGATCGAAATAGTTTCAATTTTAGCCACAGATTCAAGCACCAAACTCGACCGAACCTGGGCCTCAGCACGCTTGAACAGTTGATTCAAATCTTGAGTGATTGCATTTTGAATGACGGCATCATCATACCCTTGCTTCTTGAACTCCTGCACAAGGTCTTGAGCCAAACCACGCGCCTGAGCTTCAACTAGCACGGTTGGAACTTCGAATGGATTATTATCAATCAACTGGCTAAGCAATGCACTTTTAAGTTTTTGTTCGGATTCTTCTTTTTTTTGCTTTAACAAATGAACCTGGGCCTGAGTACGAAGTTTTTCTAGACTATCAAAGCCCATTTGCTTGGCTAGCTCATCATCCAACACAGGGAGATTTTTCAATTTCAATTCATTGAGGGTAACGCAAAACTCAGCCTCTTTACCGGACAGGTCGCCGAGTGACTCCTCTTGAGGAAACGTCATTCGAAAAGTCTTTGTCTCTCCACAACTCATCCCGATCAGATTTTCTCCAAATCCGGGAAGCCACTCACCGCTCCCGAGTTCGATCAGACGATTTCCCGTCAAATCCTCTCGGGATTGAATTCCAGACTCAGTCACCATGCCGCCTGACATTTTAACATCGGCGAAATCCAATTTCTGGGCAGGGCGTTGTGAGTCGGTTCCCAAAGGAACCAATTGGCCTTGAGACTGATGAAGGCTATCAACGACTTTTTGAACATCTTCGGCAGTCACCTCGACTGAGTCTTGAGTCAAAGCAATCCCTGTATAGTTTTTAGCTTCAAACTCTGGCATCACTTCGAAAGTAGCTATAAATGTAAGGTCTTTCTCTTCATGAAGAGTATGGTCATGAGAACCCTCACCGGTCTTATGGTCAGGAGTATCAATCTGAGGCTTGCCGACCGTTCTAAATTGATTTTCTTGAACGGCTTTTTCGAATGACTCATCAATGAGATTATGAAAAACGCGATGTCTCACATCTTCGCCATAATGCTGCTTAATCATTCCAATAGGAGCATGTCCAGGACGAAACCCCTTTAGATTTGCCGTCTTTTGAACAGCAACTAATCCTCGGTCAAAATGTTTCTTCACCAATTGAGCAGGAACTTTCACAGTCATTTTTCTCAAAATGCTGGATGGTTTTTCAATTTCTACACTCAACTGACTTGCAATTCTTGTTTCCATTTGGCCTGTTTTAGTGAATCCGACCTAAAATGTCAACTCTCTGTTTAATACCAAACCTGCTCGAGCCAAAGCGCTCTTCCCGGAGCTGTGGGACCCACTTCGGAGCGGTTCTGACTTCTGAGGATTTCTACCATACAACTGGGAGGCCTTCGTCCCTCGCCCACCTGAAGAAGGGTGCCGGCAATACCCCGAACCATTTGTTTTAAAAATCCTGTTCCTAGCACTCGAACACGAACTAAATCGAGAGGACAGGCAAGTGGAAATCCCACTCCTCCATGAGTTACATCAGCCTCAAGAATCCGACGGACAGTCGGCCCAGGCTTAGATCCAGAGGACTGAAAGGGCTTAAAATCATGCTCGCCTACTAAATATCCGATCGCCTCAGACATCGACTTAATATCTAATTCCTTTCGAATCCACCAGCTAAACGGCTCCAAATGAGGCAAGGCACAGGGCCCCTGTTGGAAATAATAACTATACTGTTTTTGGGTAGCACTTCTTTGAGCGTGAAAATCTAAAGCTACGGACTCCACCCTCAGAATCTGAATGCTGGACGGAAGTAAACCATTCAATCCCCGTAAAAGAATTTGTGGATCCCAAGATTTCTTTCTTAGAATAAAATGAGCCACCTGCCCGACCGCATGGACACCGGAGTCCGTTCTGCCGCTACCGACGACAGAAAGCTCTTCTTCGGTCATCCGAAATATCGCCTTTTCTATAGTTTCTTGAATACTCGCTTTTTCTACTGACTGAGTTAGAAATCCTAGGGGTCTTTTCTGCTTTTGCCATCCACAAAAATCACTACCGGCATAAGATATGAGAAGGGAGTATTTCCACATTGTTAAAACTCGAATGTAAATCCAGCAGTTAAACCCGAGATATTGATGTGAACATCCCCTGTCGAAGTCGAAAGTCCACTGTATTCGACAGTCAAATAATAGTGATGAACGCCCAACATCGTATAAAGATCCCAAGCACTTCGAGGCGCCATCCAATCTAATAAAATCGAAACTCCAGTCGCATAATAGAGCCCTTCTGAATGCCCTTGGTTTCCACTGACTCCATCATCCCGTTTCTCCATATAAACGACAGCCGCCGGGCCTACCGCGACAAAGGGCCGCAAATACCGAAAAAGATTAAACCGATAGGTGGCGGCCGCTACCATGGGAGCTGTAAAAAAACGAAATTTCGTGTTCGATAGACTGGAGAACGCTCCTGATCCATTGGGCTTTAAAATAGAATATCCGAAGGCACCCACCCCTTGATAATAGCCAATTCCCCCTAAGAGCATGATCCCAATATTTCCAAATATTTCGCTATGAAACGGCTGAAACTCATAAAAGAGAGAGAGATCAGGAGCATAGGCCCCGCCATAGACCTCATTGAAAGTCCGAAGCTGAGCCTCGACTGCCGAGGCCATATTTCTAGTCAATGCCGCCCCATAACGTACGCCAAAAGCATGATGAACCGAGCCCTTTTTTTCAGCAGGATGGAGCTCAGATCGCCCCTCTGTCAATGCCTGGATCGCCCCCTCTCCTTCAGGTTGAACAGTCAACTTCGCCTTTAAGCTTTCGGAATAGCTCATTTCCGGCTGATTTTCTTCCTTGCGATGAGGATCCGAAGCCCTGAGTTGGTCAATATAGCTCTCTTCAGACTGAGACTTTTGAGGATCGTGAGGCGACGAAAATTCTAAGTTCCGCTTTTCTGATTGAAGATAGGGATCAATTGAATCTGGTAAATCTGATAGTTCGCGTAGATCAAGCGTATGTGAGGATTTTGGGTTCTTGAATTCCCACTCTGCCTTTACCTGATCAATATAAGGCTGATAAGATTCTTCAGCTGCAAAGGAGTCGGACGTCCATCCAATCAAAATCAACCCGAGGAACCCCCAGTTGATCATAGCCTTTCCCCAGGTACTTTC
>JANNCA010000274.1:0-10911 GCA_031386075.1 Oligoflexia bacterium | reverse complement strand
GGATCACGCCATTGACCTCGTGGACAATCATAACAATTGGGGCAACTTCGTTCTGATCAAGTCTTTAGGTGGAATTTTCGTACTTTTGGCTCACCTCAAGCATGACTCCGTATCTGTTAAAATTGGGGATTTTGTATCTTTCGGCAAAAAAGTTGGACTTTGTGGAAATACCGGCTACTCAAAAGAGCCACACCTTCACCTCCAAATTCAACTTTCTCCCGAACTCGGATGTTACACCTCACCTTTTCATCTTCTCAACTACAAGGTGGAGAACAGACTCCATTTTCAAGGAATACCAAATAAAAATGATCAAATTACCCCCATCCCATTGAATCAAGGGCTCTGCCCCAAATTGGTTTTTTCTATCGGAGAACAAATGAACTTCGAACTTCGAGAAAAAAACAAGCCCCCTCAGCCGATCCGAATGACTCACCAACTTGACTCTTACAGCGGAAACTATTATTGGACAGATGGAAAGAGTCGTGTGTATTACGCTCGTTCTGGCTCTGTATTTTATTTCTATGGATTAACAGGTAGAAAACACTCCCCTCTCTGGGACCTTGTTGCAGCAGCACCGCGGATTCCTATCACCTATGGAGATGCGCTCTCTTTTCAAGATCCCTTTCCCCTCCACATTTCAGAATCTACCCTGAGAGTTCGACTCAAATTACTTTGGAAGCTCCTATCCAACTCAGGTGTTCATTTTTTTTCCAAATACCAAATGGACCTCAAAAATTTCACAATCTCTGGAAAAATCAGAATGCTCAGCCAACCAGAAGAAACATTTTTTAAAATCGACTTAGCCTTGGGAATTCAAAAATTTAAAGTAGGAGACCGACACTATGCTCGGCTGGAGTAACTCCAAAAACGGGTTACTCTTTTTAATCTTTTCTACAGCGGTTTCTTCCTTTGTTCAAGCCTCAGACACCTGGAAATCAGACTCGTTATTTCTCATGGGTTACCAGAGCTTTATCAATCATCAATACGCCCAATGCGCTGACAATTTCTTTTCGTCTATAGAAAACGGAATTGCCCAAGAAAGTCGGGCAAGGCTGTATTTAGCGTCTTGTCAGACAAAGCTAGGAAGTCGGGGTCCGGCTGCCTATCATCTTGCTCAAATTAACGAGGACGATCTGAATAATCGAGAAAAAGGCGAATATCGTAGGCTCAGCACTCTTCTCAAGTCTCAATTGGACGAAACAGGGCTCCAGGCCTGGCTAACTCCCTTTTTCGGAGTCCTTATGTACGACACAAAATCAACCTCGTTGGCCGCAACGAAAACGAACGCTCCCATTTCTGCTGGAGTATTTTACGGATTGCAATCGAGCTTTATTAAAGACAGCTGGATAATCTCAATGGGAGGACAGGTGATGTCTTTCCCCCAAACAGATGGCACGAATAGCACCCAAATCACGGGCCTCCTGGGAGTCGACAAGCAACTCGGAAGCTCATTTTCACTTTGGGCGAAGGGAATCTACATTTATTCTAGCAACACCTCGCTCCAATCTGAGGTCATCGGAGGTACTGGCTTCCAGTGGTACTGGAGTCCTGCCGTCAAAGTCAAAGTCGACTATTTTTACTCTTCCTATCCCTACTTCAGTTTCGGACCTATGACTCTATCTCAAATTTCGGGCAGCCTCACCTGGAATTTTGTCCAATCCGAGAAGGAAAGCTGGTCACTGGAGTTAGGGTCTCAGAGTATTTTGCCTAGGGCTCCAGCAACAGACGACTCGATCACAGGATTTAGTCTCAGACAGTTTTACCAGCGAACTTCTCTAGGACTAGAAATGAAGAAAGGACTTTTTAGCTTAAGCGCAGGGGGATGGCTGGGAACTGAAGCCTTCGGAGTGAGGGGTGGGGGATATTCCATTTATGCCGCCCTTGAAGAACATCGGTACGGCTGGAATGCTGGCTTCAAAGCCTTCCCCGAAAAAAACTGGGGAATCCAGTTCCTGTTTTTACAAGAGAAGGTATACGTGTCAAGATTAGAATCAATGACTAATACTATTTATGGAAGTCTAATTTTTAAACTTTAAATAATTCTAAGGAATGCTCAAAATGACTGTTAAAAACTTGAGGATAATGAGTCTATTACTCACCCTAACGCTGACGCAGCTTGTAGACTTAACTTTTACAATTCCTCAGGCATTCGGAATGACTTTAGACGACCAAACTCTTGTCTATGACTCTTATGCGGCCGAAAGAATCGGTGACATACCCAAGGCGGTCGCAAAAATGGTCGCCATTCTACAGAATAACCCTACGGACTATTTTGTTCACCTCCGATTAGGGTGGTTATTTTACATTCAAAAAAAATATAAAAACTCAATCGACCACTATTCAGGAGCCTTCAATGCAACACCCTCCAGCATAGAGTCATTACTAGGTCTTTCTCTCGTTTATTACTCCACAGCCTCCTACGACAAAGCTGCAAAAGCATGCTCACTCCTACTCCAAAGGGACCCAAAAAACCACACAGGCCTTCAACGAATCATTACTTCTCAGATTCAGTTAAGGGACTTCGTCCATGCTCTCGAAAATTCGAATACTGCCACAGAACTCTACCCCACAGATCCAGTATTCCTAGAGCAAAAAGCCTACCTACTCAAGGAAACCGGCAAGCCAGAAGAAGCCAAAGCCACTCTAGCAATCTTGCTTTTGGTGAGCCCTCAAAACGCCTATGCCCGAGCACAGGCGACAGCTAAATAAGGAATACTTTCTCATGAAAAATCAGAATCTGATCTCAATCAGCTTAAGACAAGGCTTAGCACTCGGTCTAACTCTTGTCTTATCGTGGTTTCTTCCCCTAGCTCGGGGTGACGACTTTCCCATAGGTGCGGTTTATCCCGAAGCAAAGGCCAGCCATTATACGGGACGAATTCTCAAATTTCTTGAGCATTGGCCTCCCCCCACGCTCAACATTACTGACGACCGCCCCTTTGCTCGAGCGATTCGAACTCCAAACTTTCCCGATATGATAGGAATGGTCAAACATTTTGTGATCAAAATCCCTATCGAAAAAGTTTCGGATGCAATTGACAAATTCGAAGAATATCCAAAAATATGGGCCGATGTACTCAGTGTCAAAGTTCAATCAAGAACCCAAAACCGAACCATTACAGAGTGGACACGAAAACGTCCGGCTTTTTTTATGCCCCTCATTCAATATAGAATGATAACAATCAAAGACAAAACCATAGCTAACCGCATCATTTACCGTCACCAATTAATTGATGGAAATACTTTAAACACAAGCGACAGTCTTGTTGTCTTAGAAAAAATTCCAGATGAAAAAACCCGTATTTCAGTCGTGAATTTCTTCGACGTCGCCCTAGGGGCTTTTAAGCCACTAGTTGGCAACAGTCTATGGAGAAGATCCATGGAATCTTCTTATAAAGACGACTTCGAATTCAAGACACACTTAGAAAATCCATCCTGGAGTCTTGACAAGGCTTCTGACGCCGCAAGTGATGCACTAGATCAAAATCCCATTGATCCCGTTCAATACACTGACCTACTTAAATTTGAACCAAAACCCTAAGTTCGAACTCTAAAGCTACATTCAAGTTGCGCAAACTAGAAGTGGATTTTGAAATTGCCTCTCCTGTCATACTCGTGTACGGTACAGTATCTAGTCTTTCGTTTTATTTGCAGTGCATCAAGCCAGGAGACCCTTTTTCATGCTCAGACATCGCGCCGACATCAAAACAGTAAGTTTTATGGCCATGATCACAGGATTGCTATTCATCCAATGGAACCTGGGTGAAGTCCATCCACTTCTAGTCATCACTGCGATTATCATGTCTGTTCCCGTTGCTGTCATTGCCCACAACCACAACCACCTCCCCATGTGGAACTCAAAGGCACTCAACGCTTTTACTGACTACTGGCTCACATTGTTTTATGGCTTCCCACCCTTTGCCTGGATTCCGACTCACAATACCAACCACCACCTTCATAATAACAAGGTACCTGACTACACGATTACTTACCGAATCAGCGAAGCCAATAACCTGTTTACTCTTCTGACCTATCCCTCCATCAGCGGTGGCATCCAACAAAAAGCAGTCGTCCAGTTCGTCAAGGACACCTGGAAAAAAGACCGCCCCCAAGCCATCTACTATTTGTCTCAGGTCGCCATTCTCATTACCTATTTGACTATTTCTTTGACACTAGATTGGAAGAAAGCTCTTCTGTTTATCGTTATTCCTCAACAATTTTCATTGTTTTCTGTCCTTATTTTCAACTACATTCAACACGTGCATGCCGACGAAGACTCGAAATGGAACCATTCGAGAAACTTTATCGGAGGCTTTATGAACGCTTTTCTTTTTAACAATGGATTCCATACGATCCACCACATGCACCCACGAAAACATTGGAGCGAAAACAACGCTGGACACCAAACTATTGCTGGCCGTATCGACCCTGCCCTGACAGAGACCAATTGGGGATGGTACATGTTTCGAGTCTACATTTTGGGTCTTTTTTTCCCGTCCTTTAGAACCACTTCAATGCGACTCAAGAGAATGAACATCAACCCAGGGAGCACCCCAAAAGAAGTCATCTCAGGAATGCAGACGGTTTAAAAAGCGATCCCAACGCCCAACTTCGCCTCGCTAGCAAAATACCCTGGTCCAAAAAAACCATCGTACTCAACCGTCATTTGATCGACTAAAAAAAGCACTTTACGACCTAGCTGATACGTAAGTAACCCTCCGAAAAACGGTGCGTGAGTACCATAATCAGTAAAAAATTGCATACCCCCACTGACACCGGCCCAAAGTGATTTATAAATAGGATATGAAGCTCCGAGTCCATATTCAACTCCAAGAAAAAAGGAACCCCCTCTGAGCAAAGGAGTTACCCCCAGACTTAGGTGAACCAAAAAACGGGCCCACAGGTAAACAGGCCTCCATCCCAGCATCGGGGTAAATGAATAGGCGGAAGAATCTAGATAAAAAAATCCCGCAGAAAGATTGACTCGCTTTAAACTCAATCTTGATCCCGACACAGAACCAATTTCCACCATCGATCCATAGGACGGGATCTCAAGCAGGTAGGTGTCTTCATCCGGAACACCTTGAAGCGAAACAGAAAGCAGTCGAAACTGGGTAGTTATGGCACTAATGGGAACCCTAACGCTGAACCGATGCTCATCGGTAGGTCCCAAAACAATTGAAATAGGATCATAATTTTCAAGAATAAGAGCCAGAGAATTTTCAGAATTCGTAGAATACTTGCCGCTGAGCATTACATAGGAAATAGAAATTCCCGCTTCATTTTTAGTCTCCTGAATAAGAAAAGGCGCCGTATCCCAATGAATTTCTGGAATATTTTTTTCATGAGTATTATTCACTAATTTAAGACTACTCACGCCCCCATCAGCCCAAGAAAAACTAAATGGAATTACAAATAACTCTAAAAAAATTACAGTTAAAAATATACATTTTCTAGAGCTAGCCGTCTTCAACATGTTTAAATTATTGCTATATTTCAATAAAAATCAAATTAAATCCGCTTTTAATAAATCTCATTTTTGAAACAATTTGTACTTTTGAACTTAAATTACCAAAGACAAGCAGCTTGCTTCGATGTTTAGAATTTCTGGCTTCTTTAACCCACTGAATCCACAAAATCCCCACACATCAAATATCGATGACAGAACCCGCATACCAACGGTGATGACTTTCTATTCCATTCTTTTTTGGAATAATGATGCATTAAATCTAAAGTAGGGGGAATAGATTTTCATAGCAGAATTAAGGGATCGCTCATAGACAAAACGCTCTTCTCAATTTGTCGAAAGTTAGTCTGCATTTTTCCAATCATTTGCAGGCATGACTCGTTTCATAAACTCATCAAATAGGGGAACAGTGAATGCCGTATCTCCATGACTTGGGCTCCAAATCATCCCTTTTCCAATAGGTTCACTACGGGTTGGACCAAATGACGAGACTACCTTTCCCAACAATTTAGCAATGTCGCCTGATCGATGAGGACCCGGCCCAAGTTCTGCCATCGCTCGTAGATAGCGTTTCTGTAAAGGTGTCAATCTATCGAAACGAACTCGAAAAAAACTTTCATCAAGAGCTGCAATTGTCAGAACGGAAGCGTCATGAATATCTTTTAAAGTAATTGGACTCTGCTTCGCGACGTCCCAAGCGTGCTTACCCCACTCTTGAAGTGAAATAAGGATATCCCTGGGTCTTTGCTATAATTTCATCAATACCCTTAGCCTCAAAGGTAACACCTAAATCCGCCGCTGGCTTTTCAATAGCCCGCCTAGCTTCGACATCATTTAAAAGACCCATTTGAGGAAAATCAAAAAGACGTTCTGCATAGGACTTGGCATCTCCAGTGCGCGCTCGGGGTTGAGGCAAACCTGCCCCAACAACACAAATGGGCAGTTTTTGTTGAGCGCATCGATGTAATGCACTTATAAGGGCTGACAGCTGAAGTTCTTCCACATATTGAAGTTCATCAACAAAGATGACGAGAGCAGTACCTCCCTGCTGAGCAGCTCGACCTATTTCCTCCATAAGAACTGGAAGATCAAGCTCCAGTTCCCCATTGTCAGCAAGGCCTGGCTCTGGTTCAAAATCCAAACCCACTTCAATATCAACAAATTTCACTTTGAGTGCCTTAGCAATACCAGCTAAAGCTCTTAAAGCACGCTGAGAAGTCTCTTTTGCCGCTTCAACTCGACTTAGACGCAGTAAGGCCAGACGTAACTGCGGCGCTAACAGCGCAGGCAACGAACGATCTTCTGGTGCTTCAAGTCGAATGGTGTGGATACCATCCGACTCAGCATCAATTCGCATCTGGTCCAATAAAACAGTTTTCCCAACGCCCCGAAGACCCACCATTAATATGCTTTTAGCCGGATTTCCAATTTTGATTTGCTCAATCGCAATCTTGATACATTTAGGCAATGCATTACGGCCGGCAAGCTCCGCAGGAGGCGTACCTGCCCCAGGAATATAGGAATTCTGAATAGAGTTCATATCCCAATGAAAATACTAATATTAGAGATATTACAAATAAGAGATAATATGGCTAATTTCAATATAAACAACGACACAGTAAAACTTGAATTAAAGTAGTCAACAACTGGACCACCGGCGACCCACGAACAAAAACGGCTCTAACCTCTCAGTTAAAGCCGTTTCAAATTTATTAATAATCTCAAGAAGTAAAATGGTGGGCGATGAGGGGATTGAACCCCCGACCTTGGCCGTGTAAAGACCCTGCTCTACCGCTGAGCTAATCGCCCACTTTTTATATAGGTGTGACTGACTTTCATCAGTCACACCTATTCATCTATCTTGCTAAACTTACAGAGGCAGTACTTTCGGTTCCTAGAGAAGCACGATCAGCCCGTTCTTCAACTACTCGAACCTGAAGAACTTTATATTTACCTAGGCCCGTTCCAGCCGGAATGAGGCGCCCCATAATGACGTTCTCCTTCAGACCTCGAAGATAATCGACTCTACCGCAGATACTGGCCTCCGTCAGAACCTTCGTCGTCTCTTGGAACGACGCTGCCGAAATAAAGCTCTCGGTACTCAAGGAAGCTTTTGTAATTCCGAGCAACAAGGGCTCTGCCGTTGCCGGTGAACCACCGGTCTGCATGATACGCTGATTCTCGAATTCGAAAATCTGCTTATCCGCCTGCTCGCCTGGGAGGAACGCGGTATCTCCCACATCCTTGACTCTCACCTTGCGTAACATCTGTCGGACGATTGTCTCAATGTGCTTGTCATTGATCTTCACGCCTTGGAGTCGATACACTTCTTGTACCTCATCCACCAGATACTTGGCCAAAGCTTTTTCACCTAAGACTCGCAAAATATCGTGAGGATTAATCGGACCATCCATGAGAGGCTCTCCAGCCTTCACATAGTCACCTTCATTGACTGCCAAGTGGCGTCCTTTACCGATTAAATACTCTTTCGCCTCTCCGATTTCCGGAGTGACAACGACCTTACGTTTACCCTTAGTATCCTTACCAAAAGAAACCACGCCATCAATTTCACTGATAACGGCAGAATCCTTAGGTTTGCGCGCCTCAAAGAGTTCAGCTACGCGAGGAAGACCCCCGGTAATGTCTTTAGTCTTTGTAGTTTCTCGATGAATCTTAGCAATCGTATCGCCTGCCTTGATGACATCACCATCATTCAACACAAGATTTGCCCCAACCGGTATCATGTACCGGCCAATTCGATTGGAACCTTCGATCTTGACGATATTACCGGACCCATCGTGAATCAGAATCTTAGGCCGCTTGTCGCTCGCCTTAGATTCAACAATTACCTTATGAGATAAACCGGTGACACTGTCGAACTGCTCCTGCATAGTGAGGCCTTCTTCAATATCCTCGAACTTCACAATACCAGAAGCTTCAGTAATAATCGGTGTGGAATAAGGATCCCACTCTGCCATGAGTTTACCCTTTTCAACAGGATCGCCATCTTCAACTAGAAGCTTAGCCCCGTAGACAACCGGATACTTCTCACGCTCTCGCCCGTTCACATCCACAACCGAGATCTCACCGTTTCTGTTCATCACAGTAAGATGACTCTCTTTATTACGGACTGAAACAACGTTGTGGTATTTTACCTTACCCTTAGTTTTAGCCTCAAGGCTAGATTGCTCTGCGCGCCTGGAAGCAGTACCACCGATATGGAAGGTACGCATCGTCAGCTGCGTTCCTGGCTCGCCGATGGACTGAGCAGCAATGACGCCTACAGCCTCACCGTTATTCACGATGCGACCTCGAGACAAATCACGCCCGTAGCATGCACTACAGATTCCTTTTTTCGACTGGCAGGTCAAAACGGATCGGATTCGAACTCGATCGATACCGGCCTCTTCGATTTTTCTTACTAGATCTTCGGTAATTTCCATATTGGCCTGTACCAATGTTTCATTAGTAACAGGGTCTATGACATCATCCAAAGCTACGCGACCTAAAATACGATCGCCCATCTTCTCAATGACTTCGCCGCCCTCAATCAGAGCAGTCACAAATAAGCCATCTAAGGTAGCGCAATCGACTTCAGTCACGATGACGTCCTGAGATACATCCACCAACCGTCGGGTGAGATATCCAGAATTAGCCGTCTTCAAGGCGGTATCCGCCAAACCCTTTCGGGCTCCATGGGTCGATACGAAGTACTGCAATACGGAGAGACCCTCTCGAAAATTAGCAACAATGGGGGTTTCGATAATTTCGCCCGACGGTTTTGCCATCAACCCTCGCATACCCGCCAACTGCCTAATTTGAGCGTTACTCCCTCGAGCTCCTGAATCCGCCATCATAAAGATGGAATTAAATGCAGGACCGGTCATCTCCTTCTCAGAGGTCTTCCCAACCCAGCCTGTAGGTGCTTTAAATGTTTGAACTGACAAGCGCTTCATCATAGCGCTCGCAATCTGTTCAGACGTCTGTGCCCAAATGTCGATCACCTTATTATAGCGCTCACCGTCAGTAATCAAACCTTCAATGTACTGGTTCTCAATTTCTTGAACCTGCTGATAGGCTTTTCCGAGTAGTTCCTTCTTTTCGGGAGGCATGAGCATGTCATGAACTGAAATGGAAATTCCAGCACGCATGGCTTCTCGGAAGCCGGTCTGCATCAAATGATCAGCCAATAAGACAGTCTTCTTATTACCGGTAAACCGATAACTGATATCAATCAACTCAGCTAAATCTTTCTTGCCCAATACCTTATTATAAGCGCTAAATGAAATTTCCGGTGGAACGATTTCCGACAGAATCGCACGACCCACAGTGGTTTCCCAAACCTTACCATGAATCCGGCAACGAATCTTAGTCTGTAAACCGACTACCCCCGAATCGTAAGCAAAGTGCACTTCGGTCGGACTTGAGAAAGCTTTACCTTCCCCCTTACCGAACGGACGCTCACGAGTCATGTAGTAGAGTCCCAGCACGATATCCTGGGACGGAACAATAATAGGCTTCCCATGTGCAGGAGACAGAATATTATTCGTAGACATCATCAGAACTCGGGCTTCAATCTGTGCCTCGATCGAAAGCGGGACATGAACAGCCATCTGGTCGCCATCGAAGTCAGCATTGAACGCTGCACAAACCAGAGGATGAAGCTGAATAGCCTTACCCTCAATCAAAACAGGCTCAAAGGCCTGAATTCCCAGTCGGTGAAGAGTCGGGGCACGGTTTAGAAGCACAGGATGTTCTCGAACAACCTCTTCCAAGATATCCCAAACCTCTTGGCGTTGCTTCTCGACCATCTTTTTAGCCGACTTAATTGTCGTTACATAGCCATATTCAGAAAGTTTGTTATAAATAAACGGCTTAAAAAGTTCCAGCGCCATGACCTTAGGCAAGCCACATTGATGCAGCTTCAGCTCAGGTCCCACGACAATTACAGAACGGCCGGAATAATCAACTCGTTTTCCAAGCAAATTCTGTCGGAAACGACCTTGTTTTCCCTTAAGCATATCTGAAAGGGACCGTAGGGGACGCTTATTAGGGCCTGTAAAAGTCTTACCTCGCCGGCCATTGTCGAAAAGTGCATCTACAGATTCCTGCAGCATTCTCTTTTCATTTCGAATAATAATCTCAGGAGCATTCAGCTCCATCAATCTTTTCAACCGATTATTTCGATTAATGACACGCCGATAAAGATCGTTCAAATCTGAAGTAGCGAAACGCCCGCCGTCCAAAGGAACGAGGGGTCTCAACTCAGGTGGAATCACCGGTATCACTTCCAGCATCATCCACTCAGGTCGATTCGTACCGCTCATCTTAAAAGATTCAACAACCTTAAGACGTTTTGAAATTTTCGTCCGCTGAGCCTCTGAGGTAGTTTGCTTTAACTCACGGCGAAGCTGCCGAGATAAAACTTCAACATCTACTTTTTT
>JANNCA010000264.1:0-32883 GCA_031386075.1 Oligoflexia bacterium | reverse complement strand
CAGGTGAGGGTCGACATGGGGTTAGCTCTGCTAGGAGGCGGCTTCTCTTCAGATGGGGAGATGATTGAGATTGATGGAGAAACCGCTCACTTTTATGAGGTGAACGTCGGAAATCCGCATGCCGTTTTTTTTGTGAAAAATGTGGCGGAATTTCCGGTTGAGGTGTGGGGGCCCCAAGTGGAAAAACATTCTCGGTTCCCCAATCGCACGAATGTTGAGTTTGTGGAAATTCGATCACCCCAGGTCATTCGAGCCCGGGTGTGGGAGCGAGGAGCTGGTATGACCTTGGCGTGTGGCACAGGAGCCTGTGCAGCGGCAGTCGCCAGTTTGGCAACAAAGCGGGTTCAAGGGTGCCTGGAAGTGCAATTGCCCGGGGGAAGTCTTCAGATCAGCTGGAAGGGGCCTCTTGAGCCCGTGATGATGGAGGGGCCTGCTGAAGAGGTTTTCCGGGGGATATTCTTGATTGATTAGATTCTGGAATCAGGTAATCTTGGAGGTTATAGAGTGGAGGCTTTCGAGAAATGAGTGCAAATAGCAGTCCTGTAACAGGAATCATAGACGAGGGTTCTGTGATTATTGATTTTGGCAAATATGAAGGCAAAAGTGTGCAGGAGATTGCTGACATTGATCCCATTTTCTATGAAAAGTTAGCGACCGAGAGAGAGAACGGCGTTTTCGCCATTCGGCGGCATCGAGACAAAACTTTTCGCCTTTATATCAATCCACTTTCAAATATGGATAATTAAAGGCACTCCTGCGTCGTAGCTGTGCTATGACCTGAATCCATATGTGCGGTGTTGTAGGTATCATTGGAACTCCGGATGCGGCGCAAGAAGCTTTTTTGGGTTTAACGACTCTTCAGCATCGGGGCCAGGACGCGGCTGGAATCCTATCGTATGATGTATCAGGGTTTCATCGAGTCAAGAATATTGGATTGGTCGAGTCTGTCTTTACCCGTGAAAATGTTGCTACTTTAACGGGCAGTCTTGCCATCGGCCATGCTCGTTATAGTACAACGGGTCGAGGGGATCTGATTGATGTTCAGCCCTTTTTGCTCAGCTATCCCTTTGGATTGGGAATGGTTCACAACGGAAATCTCGTTAACTTTCAAGATCTCGCACGGGAACTGAAGACGGAAGGTCGGAGGCATCTCCTGACTCATTCAGATACCGAGGTGCTTTTGAACCTCTTTGCAGAAAGCTTAGCTCGATTTCCAAATGAATCTCAATCCCAGGAATCCGAAGGAACCCAAGATTCTAATGAAGCGAGAGAAAAATCTAGCGAGCTCAATTTTCAGCACATATGTTTTGCGGTGTCTGAAATTTTCCGACGGGTGAATGGGAGTTATAGTGTAGCCACCGTGATCGCTGATCAGGGATTAGTTGCTTTTAGGGACCCTTTTGGAATTCGGCCTCTGATTTGGGGTAAGAAGAGCTTACCAGGAGGGGGCGAAGCCCATATGATCGCATCAGAGAGTGTGGCTCTTTCTTTTCTAGGTTATCAGATCGTGCGAGATATTCAGCCCGGTGAAACTTTGTTCATTGATATGCAAGGCAAAGTGCAGACCCGAGTGATTGAGCAGGAAAGGTCTAAAAAAGTTCGCCATTGCATGTTCGAGTGGGTTTACTTCGCTTCGCCTGAGTCGGTCATTGATCAAATTCCTGTTTATGGAGCTAGGATTCAATTGGGAAAAAATCTAGCCCATTTAATCAAAGATCAAATGAAGGAAAGAAAAATTGAACCCGACCTCATTGTACCGGTACCTGAAACTTCACGTATTGCAGCCATAGCCCTGGCTGAAGAACTCAGGATTCCCTACAGAGAAGTTCTCATTAAAAATCGATATATCAAAAGAACGTTTATTTTGGATTCTCAAGAGAAAAGACAAAGTGCAGTGAATTTGAAGCTTTCTCCTGTTCGCTCTGAAATCGTAGGTAAGCGAGTATTGCTAGTAGACGATTCTATTGTTCGAGGAACCACCTCGCGCAAGATTATCGAACTCGTTCGGAATGCAGGGGCTTCTGAAGTTTACTTTGTGTCGACTTGTCCACCGATTCAGCACCCCTGCTACTATGGAATCGATTTTCCGGTCCGTTCGGAGTTGATCGCCTCCGGGAGGGACCTCTCAACCATTGAAAAGGAACTCGGAGCAGACGCTGTCATCTATCTCGATTTGAAAGGACTGAAGCAATCCATAGGTGACCCGATTTGCGTGGCATGTCTCACCGGAGAATATCCGACTAACGTTGAGGGTGGAACCCAGTTCGCTAGTGTGAGGGCTGCGGATCGAAAGTTAGGTCCTATGAAAAAAAGGACAAACGGATGATTCCCACCCTCTATCGAGGTTCAGTGAAGGATTTGCTCGGACCCGTGTCCCTTCCGAATGGGATCTCCGCTCTGGTTTTTGAGTATTCTGATGCCTATTCCGTTTTTGATTGGGGGAGAATGCCTGACCTCTTGCCTAGAAAGGGAGAAGCCCTTGCGGTTTTGGCGGCAGATTTTTTTGAAAAAATGGAAATGCCAGAAATCTGGCGTGACTATTCGAAAAGTTCAGGTGCCTTGACCTTGCGGAAGGCGAATCGATTCGGTTCAATTTTTAATGAATTGGGTGAAGAGCTTCAGACTCAGGGCCTTCGGACCCATTACTTGGGCGTATCTGAGTCTCGGGCCGAGCATTTGCCAGGTGCATTGCCAGGAGTTTTAAAAGAAGTGCCCCGAAGGCTGAGTCAGATGACGCGACCTTTTAGATGTTTGGCAGTCCGGCAGGTTTCCGTAGTGAAGCCTTCATGGGTGAGTATCCTAGGTCGGACATTGCCGGATTACTACCTCACTCGTCAGTCGCCGGCTCCACGTCTGGTGCCGCTTGAGGTAGTCTTTCGGTTCAGCTGTTCTGAGAAGAGTTCTCTATTAGAAAGAGCTTCAAAGGACCCAACCTATTTAGCCTCATTGGGTTTCCCCGAATTAAAAGCTGAGGTCGGGGCTCAATGGAATTTTCCTGTCGTCGAACTTTTTACGAAGCTAGAAAGCAGTGATCGACCTGTTCCGTTGTCGGAGGCTTTGGCGATTTCAGGGCTGAGTGCATCTCAACTTCAAGAAGTCCTCCTGAAAACAGTTTGGGTAGCAGGCCTTCTCCAGTTTTGGTTTTCACGAGCAGGGTTAGAGTTGGCAGACGGAAAGTTGGAATGGGCCATTTCCCCAGAAGGGCATTGCTTTCTAGTGGATGCGATTGGGCCAGATGAATTGCGACTATTGAAAAAAGGAGTCCAGTTGTCCAAAGAGTTCCTCAGAGATTATTATCGGGAAACTCAGTGGTTTAGTCAGGTTGAAAGAGCAAAATCCCACGCTAAAATTCAAGGCGTTTCAGAGTGGAAGCGTTGGGTCCAAGAGCCTCCCCCTGCGCTTTCAGGACAGTATCGTGAATTGGCCACTCAAGTCTATTTGGCGCTCACCAATGAAATGACGGGTAAAAAATGGTTTCCCGAGGCTTGGAGTCTGGACAAAGTGGTCGAAGAGTTAGGGAATATTCAAGGGCAGGTTCAATGAAAACCCTCCTCATTGTGGGTTCTGGTGGTAGAGAACACGTTTTAGGCTGGAAGTTGGCTCAGTCCTCTCGGGTCAGTCGTTTGATTGTTCTTCCGGGCAATGAAGGTATGCCTTCAGAATGGGAGCGATGGAGTGATTCTCTTTCACGGCAGGATTTTGAGAAATTGGCGCAAAAGGCTCAAAAAGAGAAAGTCGATTTGGCAGTCATTGGTCCCGATAACCCCTTGGCCGATGGAATTGTGGATGTTTTTGAATCCTATGGAATTCCCACTTTTGGACCCCGTGCGGCTGCCGCACAAATTGAAGCGAGCAAAGCTTTTGCTAAAGAGCTGATGCGATTGGCAGGAGTCCCAACAGCAAAATATTGGGTCGTTGAGACCGAAGATGAAGGTCTCGAAGTTTTGGGGCAAGAGGCTTGGCCTTCTGGTGTGGTGGTCAAGGCGGATGGGCTGGCATTCGGCAAAGGTGTTCGGGTTTGCGAGACCCTTATGGACGCCCAGCAGGCGGTTCATGAGTTGATTCAAATTTCTGGGAAGCTCGTCATTGAAGAGAAACTTCTTGGAGAAGAAATTTCATGGATGGCATTTTGTGATGGTCAGGGATGTGCTCTATTGGAGCCAGTCAGGGATTACAAGCGACTTCTAGATCGCAATGAAGGTCCCAATACCGGCGGTATGGGTGCGATCAGTCCAGTTCCAGATATTCCTCAAGGATTCTCAGAAACTCTTCGAAATCAAGTTTTTTTGCCTGTTCTGAGGCAAATGAAAAAGCAAGGGACTGAGTTTCGGGGCATCCTTTATGCGGGTCTTATGGTGGATTTTACCAGCGGGCAGTATTGGGTGCTTGAGTTTAACGCCCGATTCGGCGATCCAGAGGCCCAAGCGCTTTTGCCAAGAATGGAAGGAGATCTCTTGCCTTGGTGTGAAGCGGTTGCCCGTGGAGACTTAAGCGGGCTTCCTGCGAGCGTCCCTTTCAAGAAGGATTTTTCAGTTTTTGTCGTGGGAGCAGCACCGGGATATCCCGAGCGACCTGTTTTAGGTATTCCGATTAGAATTTTAGATCAAAATCCAAAGAGTTATTTTTTTGCAGGGGTGCGACGTCAAGGATCCGAGCTTTTGACTTCAGGGGGTCGAGTTTTGGGAGCTCTTGGAATGGGCACTCGTTTGGAGTTAGCGCGAGAGGAAGCTTATGAAAGGCTTGGACGGGTTACTTTTGAAGGAATGCAGTTTAGAACGGATATTGGAAGGTTTGGGTCATGATCCCTATTGTTGTTCTGGCCTCTGGGCGGGGCTCTAATTTTGAGGCCGTTCAAGTGGCTATTGAGAATCAAAAACTGCAGGCAAAGATTTGTGCTGTGATTTCAGATCAACCCTCAGCCTCTGTTTTGGGTTTGGCTCGTACCCACGGAGTGCGAAGTGTTTCGATACCGTTTCCTGAGCAGGGTGACTCGCTTGAGGGTCGCCGAAGAGAACACGAAACTTTATTACTTAAAGAATTAGATCGGATCAAGCCCAGGTTCCTCGTTCTGGCCGGTTACCGGCGAGTGATGACTTCTCAACTCATAGAGGCCTTTCGGTCTCCGCACGGGTATTCCCGAATTGTAAATATTCATCCGTCGCTATTGCCTTCGTTCCCAGGCCTGAATAGCTATGGGCAGTCTTACCGCTTTGGAGCTAAGGTGGCGGGTGTTACGGTGCATCTGGTCGAGGAGCAGGTGGATTCGGGGCCTATTTGCGCTCAAGAGTCCTTTTCAATCGGCGACTGTGACTCTGAGGCTGAAGTTGAAAAAAGGGGACTCGCTGTCGAGCATGAACTTTTTCCAAAAGTTTTGTCCTGGATTTTACCGGAAAAATTTACGGTGTTGAGAAGGCTTTTGCCGTCTTCTGCTAGTCCATCAGAAACAAAAACAGCCGGGAGGCTTTGTGTTTGCCCGAATTGAAGTTGCGGTTCGTCCTGATCTTTTAGATTCTCCCGCTCAAGGAATTTTGCGTCGGATCGAGTTGGCCAATCCCGCTCTTCGTCGAAAACTTCGTTGGGCCAGGATGTTGGATATTTATTGGATTGATATTCTCGTGACTCGAGAAGAATTAATCCCAGCGATGGGTGAAGTTTGCTGGGATCCAGTTTTACAATGGATGTTTACTGGCAACCTGATGCCATCTGCAGCTGGAAAGACAGGAGGCCTTCAAGACCTCATGCAGCTGGCGCCCTTTCGTCCGGGAAGCTTTTGGGGAATTGAAAGGAGGTTTCGACCCGGAGTGACAGATAATCGAGGGCGGACTCTTTTGGAGGCCTTCGAAATAGTTTTAGGTAAAAAACTTCCTCAAGCTCGAGCCGCGAGCGGAGGGTTGTTTCTTCTCGAGGGAACCGAGCTGGATGACGAAATTTTGGCTAATCTGGCTCGAGAAGTATTTTGCAATGAATTGATTGAGACCTGGACCGTCGTCCCGGAAGACGGATTAAAGAAGAATGATCGATTCCATCAAGAACGAATAAAATACGATCTGCCAAAAGTGCTGGGGGGGGGAGCTATTCGATCCTTTTCGCCTTCGAGTTCATCTTTGTTTCCTGACTCCAGTTTTGGGCGACCTGAAACCCTTGTCTTGGATTCTCTGAGTGATTCTCAGCTTGAGGATCTCAGTCAGAGAAAGCTATGGGCCCTGAGTTTACTTGAAATGAAGGCGGTAAGAGATCACTTTTCTAGTCCTGAAGAAAAAGGAAAGCGCCAAGGGCTTGGGCTTACTGATCCGACAGATGTAGAAATGGAAGTGATTGCACAAACTTGGTCGGAGCATTGTAAGCATAAAATATTTAATGCAAAAATATCTTACCGGGGTGCCAAAAATAACGGCAATAGTTATGAGCCTGCCATTCCATCCGAAATCAATGGACTTTTTAAATCGACCATTTCGGGAACGACAGCTGAGTTGCCAAAGCCTTGGCTCATCTCGGTCTTTGACGATAACGCAGGAATTTGTGCATTGGATGAGGAAGATGCTTTTTGTATTAAAGTAGAAACGCATAATTCTCCTTCGGCTTTGGATCCTTATGGCGGTGCACTGACAGGGATTGTCGGAGTGAATCGCGATATTTTGGGCTGTGGCTATGGGGCAAAACCGATTTTTAATACGAATGTCTTTTGTGTGGCACCTCCAGATTACTCACAAGATTTGCCAGATCGGCTCCTTCATCCTCGACGGATTTTGGATGGGGTCAGAAGAGGAGTTGAGCATGGAGGTAATCAGAGCGGAATTCCTACGGTGAATGGTGCTCTCGTATTTGATAACCGATATTTAGGTAAACCTCTCGTTTATTGCGGAACGGGTGGGTTGATGCCTCGAAAAATTCAGAATGAACGCTGTGAAGTGAAGAAAGTGGACGTTGGCGATCGAATCTATATGGTGGGGGGCCGAATCGGCAAAGATGGAATTCACGGTGCTACATTCTCCTCACTCGCGCTCGATGAATCGTCTCCTCTGTCAGCAGTCCAATTAGGAGATCCCCTGACGCAAAAGAGGGCCGCAGATTTCCTCTTGGAGGCACGAGACCTGGGTCTCTATCGAGCTATTACGGACAATGGAGCAGGAGGCCTTTCTTCATCTGTAGGGGAAATGGCTTTGCTTTCAGGAGGAGCTTCGATCGACGTCATTTTGGCTAAAACAAAATACTCTGGCTTGAAGCCCTTTGAATTGGTCATCAGTGAATCCCAGGAACGAATGACGGTGGCAGTACCTCCCGAGAAGCAGCACGATTTTCTTGCCTTAGCAGAACGTCGCGCGGTGGAAGTCAGCGATCTAGGTGAATTTACAAACACAGGGCGATTTGAAATTGCTTACGCAGGACAAATTGTTGCGAGTCTAGACCTTCAGTTTCTTCATGGGGGTGTTCCTCGTCTTGAGCTGAAGGCGGAGTGGAAGAGTCCCCCCGCTGGGGTGACTTCAGTGGGATCGGTGGCTATTGAGAATACGCCGGAATCTTTGAGGTCTTTTGAGCTGTTGGCAGCCGATATTCTTTTGGGTTTGATGTCGCGTCCGAATATCGCTTCTAAAGAATGGTTAATTCGTCAATACGACCATGAAGTGCAGGGGATGTCGGTTGTGAAGCCCCTTCATACTGCATTCGCTGGAACACCCTCCTCCTGGAGTGGCCCTAATGATGCTGGGGTTGTGAAGCCCAAGCCGTTTTCAGATATTGGGCTCGCCGTGGGATGCGGAATTAATCCAAAACTTTCCGATATTGATCCTTTTATTATGGCTCAATCTGCTGTCGATGAGGCCGTGCGAAATGTTCTTTGTGTTGGAGCAGAGTTTGGGCAGAGAGAATCTGTCCTGGCGCTTGTCGATAATTTTTGTTGGCCTGATCCGGTTGGGGATCCTTTGAAATGTGGTTGGCTCGTTCGAGCTTGCTATGGTTTACGAGATGCCGCATTGGCCTTGTCGGCTCCCCTTGTGTCGGGCAAGGACAGTATGAAAAATGATTTTCGGGGTAAGCGAAATGGACAGCCCATTTCAATTTCTGTTCCGCCCACTTTGCTGATGACGGCTGTGGCCCGAGTGGCCGATATTAAATTTGCGAGAACCGCGGATTTTAAAACTGTGGGTGATTGGATTTATCTTTTGGGGCCTTCCGAACTCGGTTTATTGGGTTCAGAATTTTTAGATTTGCATTCTGATTTTTCTGAAATACCCCTGCGGGTAGGAACTCCATTGTGGAATGTCGCTCGGCGTCTTTACAGCTGGATCGGCGGGACTCAAGGTAAGCAGCAAAACAAGTTGAAGTCTCTTCATGACGTATCAGATGGAGGAGTTTTGGTTGCTGTGGCAGAGTGTCTTTTGGCTCGAGGATGGGGGGCGACCCTGACCCTCCCTCCAGAGCGGAATGCTTGGGAATTGGCCTGGGGTGAAGGTTTTCATACTTTTATTGCGAGCTTAAGCGATGAAGAGGGTGTCGGAGTGGAGGCCGAGTGGAGAGAACTCGGTATACCTTTTATTAGGCTAGGGAAGGTTGAACCCCATGATCGTTTTGAAGTTTTGCTCGAAGGTTCTCCTTCGGATCGATCGTTATTGAGATTACCCATTCAGAAGCTCCGTTCAGCCTGGCTCAAGGAAGGGTATTGGGAATGATCGTTCAAAAGCCCCGAGTTTTAGTTCTGACAGGAGACGGAATTAACTGTGAAATCGAAACAGCCCAGGCCTTTAGGATGGCCCGATTTGATACCGACATTCGACATTTGAATGACCTGATTCATGAAGGGGTTCGTCTGGATGATCTTTCGAAGAATTATGCCGTTCTTGCTTTGCCGGGCGGATTTTCGTTCGGAGATGACCTGACGTCTGGAAAAGTATTGGCACTGAAGCTCGTGCATCGTCTTGGATGGGATCTCTCGACTTTTGCTGCTCGAGGAGGCCTAGTGATTGGGATTTGTAATGGCTTTCAGGCATTGATTCGGATGGGAATTTTTGGTTCAGACGTGTCGATTACTCACAACCATCACGGTAAATTTCTAAATACTTGGGTGAAGGTGACCCCTACGGGGGGGCGCTGTGTGTGGCTGAAGGGGCTTGGCACTGTGGATCTTCCCATTCGCCATGGTGAGGGAAGGATCATGATTGCTTCCGGCCGTCGAGCAGAAGCTTTCGATAAAATGGAACGATTGGGCGTTACGTGTCTGAGATATGAAGGCAATCCCAATGGGAGTGAGGATCGTTTGGCTGGACTTTGTGATGTTACAGGCCGAATTTTTGGACTCATGCCTCATCCTGAAGCCTTTGTTCGCTGGACTTCTCATCCTGAGTGGACATCCCAGTCAGCTCGAGCGAGCGCTCCGGGTCAGGGATTGGCTGTATTTGAAAATGCCTTTTTAGAGGCGAATGCAAAATAGTCTTAAAAATAATGAGGTTTTATCATGATTTCTATTCTAGGCTTAAAGGTCCGCCGCGCCTTGTTGAGCGTCTCAGATAAGGAAGGCATTGTTGAGCTCGCCCAATCTCTTGCGAATGCCGGAGCAGAACTTGTTGCTACCGGGCAAACTGCGAAGGTGCTGATTGAAGCCGGCCTCAAGGTCGTCCCAATTGAAGAGATTTCCGGAAGCCCGGAGGCCTTTCAAGGCAGAATGAAAACCCTTTCCTTTCCCGTTTGCAGCGGGATTCTATATCGGCGCAAGAATGCGCAAGATGAATCGGACCTAGAAAACCTGAGGTTTCAACCGATTGATTGTGTTGTTGTGAATTTTTATCCCTTCGAAAAGGCAGCTTCACAGTTCGGTCAACCGGGAGGGATCACTCGCCAGGAACTCATTGAGCAAGTTGACATTGGTGGACCTACCCTCGTGAGGGCGGCTGCTAAGAATTCTCCGGACGTTTTGGTCCTGACCTCTCCCGCTCAATATACTCAGGTGATTGGAGAGTTAGAAAAGTCCAGTCAGGTAGCCCCTCAAACGGTCGAAGCTTGCGCGGCGACAGCTTGGGAGCGAGTTCTGAGTTATGATGCTGCTATCGCAAGAGAGTTGGGAGATCGGGGCAAGAGAGTTTTAAGGTATGGTGAAAATCCACATCAAAAAGGCTATTTAGAATTTGATCTTCAGAGCCCTATCCATTGGGAGAACTCTCTAACATCCACCGAATTATCCTATAATAACATTCTTGATGTGTCGGCGGCCTATGCGCTAGCGAGCGACTTGATTGAGATTGCTCCTGACTCGACAGGGGTTGTGATCGTTAAACACAATAATCCATGCGGAGTGGCCTTAGTTCCACGCTCTCATTCTGGAGCTCAGAAACACGCTCTGATTCAGGCATGGGCTGGCGATCCAGTTTCTGCCTTTGGAGGGGTTCTGGTTTTTACTGACCCGATTCAGGATGAGGTGGCTCAGTGGCTGAGTCAGTATTTTGTGGAACTTGTCGCCGCACCCGGATTGGATCTAGAGTCTTTAGCGCTTAAAAACCTGACCACAAAGAGAAAGAAACTTAAGGCGCTTGGAATCCGAAGTTTTCAGGCAACCCCAATCGAATCGAGTATTGGAGTGCCGGGAGGGCGGCTTTTTCAAACGACTGACCAGGGTACCCATGAGACCTTTAAGTCGGTTACTCAAATTCCATGGCCAGAAGAAAAGACTCAGTTGGCTCGATTTGGCGTTGCTGTATGCCGGTCACTGAAGTCCAATGCAATTGCCATTGTCCGAGAAGTTCCTTTGGCAACCGGCACTTTACAACTGGTGGGAGCAGGGCAGGGGCAGCCCAATCGAGTGGACGCCCTCAAGATCTTGGCTGTACCTAGGGCTCAGAATGTACTTCGCGCGAGTGAAGGGGAGCTCGGAGACTGTGTCATGGTGAGTGATGCCTTTTTCCCGTTTCGAGATACCGTTGATTCTGCCCACGATGCTGGCCTCCGATGGATTGTTCAGCCGGGGGGGAGTCAAAAAGACGCCGAAAGTATTGATGCGTGTAATGAAAATGGAATGTCGATGGTATTTACGGGTATCCGGCATTTTAAGCATTAGGTCTTGCCGCTTATATAAAGTAGAAATAGTATGATAACCAGAGATGGAAGATTCTGACCTAGACCTAAAGCTTTTTGAAGATGCGTATGTAAATATATTGACGCCCGTTTTTATTGCTGCGGTAAGAGATCTTCGAATTGTATTGTCCAATCCTAGTGCTGCCAAAAGCTGTGGTTATAGGACTGCTGAAATGCAGGGTATGGAATTTTTTGCTATTTTTAGACCAGAAGATAAAGATCGTATTGTTGCCATGTTTGAGGCAGGTAATGATCACGGTGTTTATTCTGAGTATAATTTAACCATCCTCAGGAAAAGTGGAAGAGCAATTAATATCGACTTGACTGGGAGAAAAATAGCGAGGAAAAACGGTGAAATTGTTATATTTACCCTTCATGATATTACTGAACTCAAAAAAACGAATGATGAACTCGAACTGAAAGTTAAACTCAGAACTTCAGATTTAGAGGCTTCCAAAAACCAAATTCAATCCATTCT
Source organism: Oligoflexia bacterium (assembly GCA_031386075.1). Lineage (GTDB taxonomy): Bacteria > Bdellovibrionota > UBA1018 > UBA1018 > UBA1018 > CAIYTD01. The sequence goes on along the minus strand of JANNCA010000264.1, from coordinate 21,347 downwards.
CAATAGCTCGCAGCAAGGGTTTTTGTCTTTTGGCCCGGAACAAGTTGTTGAGGGAGGCTATTCTCTTAAGGCTTCTCAAATGCTCGGTGCAGAGATTGAAGGTAAAAATGTTGCCGAAGTCTTGAACCTAAGTCGACCTTTGATTGAAAATATTTCGATTCTTGTTTTTGAGCAAAAAAAATTAGATCTCCTCGAGCAGGTCTCTAAGATGGAGTCTGAGGTGAGTGGAAAAAGCTTGGGAATTCATTTTGCTCCCATTTTTGACGAAGAAAAGGCAGTCAAACGTCTCTTAGTTACTGTCACAGACGTCACTCCGATAAAAATATTGAAACTCAGGGCTGAAAAATCTGCGAAGGAAAGCAGAAGTTTGGTTAAGATACTTCAGTCTAAATTTATATTCCTAAACGTAGTTCAATCTCTGGAGTCAATAGGGCAAAATCCTGACGTAGATTCCTCGGATCGAATTTCTATTAAGCGCTTTGTTCATACAGTTAAAGGGGAGTTTTCTTTTTTTGAGTGTGATGGATTAGTTGAAATTTGTGATTCATGGGAAAAAAAATGGGCTGCCTCCGGTCAAGTCGATATCTCTGGAGATTTTGAAATTTTTATCCAACAAATGAGGATTGAGCTCAATCATTTTATTGATAAATTCGATTCAATTCTGAAAATTAGGGAATCTGATCAAAATGGGTTTTTTTTCCCAATCCATGACGTGAAGATTTTAATTAGTCATGCAACTGAAAGCGCATCTCAAAGTAAAGGTGCAGAAAATTTATTAAGTGCTTTAGATACTCTCCTGGCTCGCCCGATCGCGGAGGGTTTGCAATGGCTGTGTGATGTATGGCTTTTGGCAGCAAAGACTTTAGGTAAAAAGGTAGATCCTATTTTTTGGGAGGACTCAGTGTCTCTTTTCGTTCATCCCTACGAAAAGCTCATTCATTCGATGGTTCATGTCGTCCGAAATGCGGCTGATCACGGAATCGAGTCAAAGGAGGAGAGACTGGAGCAAGGGAAGCCTGAGAGTGGGAAATTGTCTGTGAGGCTAGAACTAAAAGACAATTATTATCATTTATTTTTCAACGATGATGGAAGAGGCCTTCAATTGGATCGGGTGAAAGCCAAAGCTCAGAAATTAGGACTTCCCATCCCAGAAAATTCTGATCAACTGATGCAATTGGTTTTTATACCAGAATTCAGTACGAAAGACGGACACACTTCGACGTCCGGAGCAGGAGTGGGTTTAAATGTAGTTCAAGAAGAGGCCCGCAAACTCTCGGGAGACTCGCATATTTCCAATAAATCCAGTGGTGGTACAGAATTACACGTTTGGTTTAAAAAAACGGATCTCGCCCAGGTTGTCTGACTTGAGACAATGCTCAGGATGTGCGAAGACATGAAGTATGGCTACATTGAGTTACGCTCAGGCAGGTGTGGATCGTCAAGTCGCAGATCATTTTGTAGAAAAAATTGCAATGCTTTCGAGGTCGACTCTCAATCGCCGGGTGAAGTCTGCCATCGGTGGATATGCCTCTCTATTTGAATTAGACAAAAAACGTTGGATCGCAGCCTCAACGGATGGAGTGGGAACTAAACTCAAACTAGCCTTTAGGCTTCACGAGCATAGAACGGTTGGAATTGATTTGGTCGCTATGTCAGTGAATGACCTCTTGTGTGTAGGTGCTCCTCCTCTGTTTTTTTTAGATTATTTTGCGACTGGTAAGCTCATTCCGGGTGTAGCAGAACAGGTTTTAGAAGGAATTGTCGAGGGCTGCAAGCAAGCCTCTTGTCCCTTGGTGGGGGGAGAAACTGCGGAGATGCCAGATCTATATTCGAAAGGCGAATATGATCTAGCGGGATTTGCGGTGGGGATGGTCGATGCCTCATCCGTTTTGCCAAGAAAAGGAATTCAAAAAGGGGACGTCCTGGTTGGAATGATGTCCAGCGGATGCCATAGCAACGGGTTTAGTCTTCTAAGGAAGGTGCTTGCAGACGGTGAAGAGGGAGACGCGATGGCTCGTGAACTTCTGACCCCGACCCGAATTTACGTTTCGGCCATCAAGCCCCTGTTGGAGGCCAAGTTAGTCAAAGGAATCGCCCATATCACTGGTTCTGGTTTTTTGAATGTCCCCAGAATGTCAGATCAAGTGAGTTATGAAATTCAATTGCCTTCGGAGGCAGAGAGGCCTTCTGTTTTTCAGTGGATTGACGCCCAAACGGGTTTGACCCTAGAAGAGCAGGCCCAAACCTTTAATTTGGGAATAGGAATGGTTCTGGCCGTTTCACCTAAAAATGTCTCCACTGTTTTGAGACGATTGAAACAGAAGGGCGAAAAAGCATGGGCATTGGGCGAAGTCATCCCCTGCCGCCCGGGCTTAAGTTCTCAGGTCATCCTCAGGAACGGTGAAAAATCAGTGACTCTGAATTATTGAAAATGATTGAAGACATCTTAAATCAAGTGTCTGGGCTCCGCCCTCAGGTGTGGTTGAGTGTCGGAGCCGGTTTTGCTCGAGAGGATATTAAGTCCTTAATTCTATCTCGAGGCCGAGGTTTTGTAGGCGATGCCGTTCTCAACCTTCAGGAGATTGCTCTTAAACTCACCGGAATAAAAAAAGAAAGACTTCTGAATTCATTCTCTCGGCAGGAGATTTTTAGGGTTCTTTTGTCCGATTCTAGAGTCATCGAGCAAATGCCTGAAGTGACTCGAATCAAGCGTCAAAAGAATTTTCTCCGGCGGTTAGATGTTGCATTTCAAACAGCGCGGATGGCTTTTGCTCATTCAGAAGAAGAAGAAGTCTACCAGGATCGGTTGATTCAAGTTCTAGGGGAGAACGGGCTCAGAAATGAATTGCGAATTTTGTCCAAAGCCTATGAGGTTTGGCTTGAAGCCTCGTCTTTTTTGGACCTTCCTCTTTTGTTGAGAAGTTCGATTGAAGTTTTGAAGCAAGGGTGGCCTCACACCGTGTCTCAACCTCAGGAGGTGGTCTGTCTTTCGATTCAGAATCCTGAAAGTCTGGAACGGGAGTTCTGGGATTCGATGGGACAATGGGTTCAAGTGACTGCTATTCGTTCGTGGATCCCTGTCCGTGGGGCTCAGAGGGAGCCTTCATCAATCCTTTGGAGCAAGTGGCACACCTTGGATGATGCCGCGGAAGAAATAGCTGAGCAGATTTCATTGCAACCTGAATTTCTTTTGGATTCATGTGCCGTGTTGATGCCAGATTTACCTGTCGTGCGAAGAAGTTTAAAAAGGGCACTGGAATTTAGAAATATTCCCTTGGCTGACTCCAGGGACCCCACGCGATTGAAATGGGATGAGGTTCTTAAGTGGGCTCTTCTGCCTCTAGAAGTAGTGGCGAGCCAATTTGAACGGCAAACTGTCATTTCTTGGTTGACTCGCGCTTCGAGCCAATCTGAATTTGCAGACAGTGTGTCTATCTGGGTTGAAGAAATCAACTCTCGTGGAATCAGGCGTGGCCTGAAGTCCTATGAGGGGGGGCTGCTTGTAGACCTTCACCGACGTCTTCAGGAGCTGGAACGGGAACTGGGCGGGCGAAGGACCTGTCGGGAAGTGGGTGATCACTTTCTTAAAGTTTTGAAAAGTAATTATAAAATCGAGTTTAAATCAGATTCCTCTTCAGCTTGGATTCTTTTATTTCTGGAGGAAGTTTGGGGTGACCTTTCTGAGGATTTGGATCGTGTGGGCCAAGCTGAACGCAAGGCTCCTCTTTTACTCTGGTTGGAGCGACTCCAATCCCGAATTCGGGAAACTTCACCGCCTGTGGATCGAGTTAAGGCACGCCATGGAGTTCAGATCTATCGCCTTCAGCAGGCTCCTGTCACCTCATGGCGACACCTTTGGATTTTGGGTCTTCCGCCTCAGTGGTTGGAAGCCCCTGGGGTAGGAAGCTATTGGTTGACGGATCGTGAGCGGGAAATCCTTTCGTCTGAATTTGCAGTTCGGTCTTCTCATCAAATTCGTGAAGAACGTCTCGAGGTGTTGAAAGCTTGGATTCATGCATCGGATCAGGTTACCTTTTTTGATGCTGAATACGGAGTCGATGGAAGGGAACGAGAGTCGATCCAGCCTCTTCTAAAGGAGATCGAGAGTCAACTGAATCAGCCTTTTCCTTCAGTACCCCAGATCTGTGGGGCACATCCTCGTTTTCAAAAGAGCTATGGCGCCATGACACGAAGTGACCGAAAGGTTCAGCCCCAAGCGTTTAAACTTCCTCCTTTGCCCTTGGGTTTGAACGGCGAGGTTCCTGTGCTCACAGCTACCGCTTTGGATCGGATGAGCCGCTGCTCTTTTCAGGCTTTGGGATTTCATCGTTGGAAATTGAGTGACGTTCGAGAACCAGATACTGAGCTTTGGCCAGAAGTCCGAGGAAATCTTCTTCACGAGGCAGTACGGCTATTGTTGAAGTCTATGAATTCTGTTGAGTATCGAGTCCAAAAGGGATCCGCTGTTTTTTCGCTGACATCCGCTGAGGCCCTCGAGCTGGCCTGGCAGAAGAAACGACCCAAAGGACTCATCCAAAGCCGAAGGGTCGAAGATTACGTCAAAGCGCGTCTGATTCAGGTACTCGATGTTTTTTGTGAAAAGGAGATTGAATATTTGGGGAGATCGGGAGCTTATCCCGTGAGTTTGGACGATTTGACGATCCGAGCCCATTATCCAAAATTTACAATCATGGGTCAGCCGGATCGAATCGATCAGCATTCTGAGGGGCTTTTTATTATGGATTATAAAACCTCAGGAACTTTGTCTCATGGAAGTGAAATGCTAGAAAAAGGCTATCGACTTCAGCTTCCATTTTATGCAGTGGGACTCCAAAAATATGAAAAGCAACCCGTGATTGGACTTCAGTTTATTGAGCTCGATCGAAAAGGGGGGAGAAAAAATGGCATTTTCTTTAAAACCTGGAACGGCAGTCAGGAAGGCTCGATTACCCGGGCGCGCGCCGATTCGAAGAGCTTAGTCACTGTCGAGCCGAGTGAGGCATGGAAAATTCTCGAAACTTTTGTGATTCACGATGCTGAGACTTTTGTGGATGGACAATTTCAGGCGTCCCCGAGGAGCGCATTATTGGGGAAGAAAGAGCAAGAATGCATTCGTTGTAGCCTGGGTGACCTTTGTGGCTTTCGTAGGCGTATGGAAAAGCCACAATGAAAGTTTTTACTCCAGAACAAGAGGAAATCATTCAGCATAGGAAGTCAGGGATGGACATCATGGCTGGCGCCGGATCGGGTAAAACGACCACAGTCGTGGCTAAGTGTGTTCGCCTTTTGGAAATCAAGCATCAGGCCCGATTCGTAGCTGTGTCTTTCACGGAGCGCTCTGCAAGTGATCTCAAGGTTAAGCTGGCTCAGGTCCTTGCCCTGAGTCCTCATTGGATTATGACGATTCATGGGTTATGTGCTGCGATTATTCGTGAATTTCCAAAAGAAGCTGGATTTGATGGTGAAGAAACGATTTTAACCGAAGCTGAAACTCAATTGTTTTGGGAAAGAGCGCTTGAATCCCTTTGGATGGATGATTTGCCTGACGACGTCAGGGTGAGTGTGGAGAGCTTGTTGAGTCGAGAATCCAGGGGAAGTTTGACTGACTTACTCAAGAGAGTGAGGGAGCTTTCCTCTTTAGGGGTTTTTCGATTTCTTAAATCCTCAGAGCATCCTGATACCCAGAGTTTAGAGATAGCAGCACGATTTGTTTTGGAAAAATACAATCGTATGAAAAGACGGCAAGGTTATTTGGATTTTTCTGACTTAGAGCTTGGAGCAGATCGGGCACTCGCAGTGGCTACTGTACGGGATACCTACCACTCTCGATTTGACTTGGTTTTGGTGGATGAGTTTCAAGACACGAACCCTCTTCAAGCTCAATTGATTCGCCAACTGGCTAAGCCGGATGCATCGAATCTCTGTGTCGTTGGGGACCCTAAACAGTCTATTTATCGGTTTCGAGATGCAGATGTGAGTGTTTTTGAAGACTTTTGCATGCAATTGCCGCATCGAAAATCTCTCACTTGGAATTTTAGAAGTGTGAGCGGTATTATAGATTTTACGAATCAGGTTTGTGAGCCTAATTTTGCCGCATCCCAAATGAAATTTGAAGCTTTGATATCCAAGAGAGAGTCTAATACCCAACAATCCTCAGTTTTGCGTTTGAATATTGAATCTCCGAGTGACCTATGTCAGTGGCTTCTTCAAGAGGTCCAGCGAGGAGTTCATTTAGGCGAATTTGCTCTATTGCTTCGGAAAATTCGAGGGAACGAAAAATGGTTGAAAGCCTTCAGTTCAGCAGGAATTCCGATCGCAGTCGGTGGGGGAGGGCTTTTCTGGGAGGACCCTCGGGTTCGAGAATTGGTAGCGTTTTTGCGGTGGTGGGATCATCCCGCGAACGCTTTGTCAGGGGGTGTGTTTCTTCGGGCCCCTTGGGTAGGTATATCGGATGCTTTGTTGGATCAGTGGGTTCAGGTGGATTCTACATGGAGGGAGCCGTTTTTTGGATCGAATCATCCCTTGGCGCAGAAACTCAAGAGTTGTTCTCATCAGATCCTTCGCCCTGGAGAACTCCTTCTGTCCCTCTTGATTGATGAAGAAATCGAAAACGAGTTGGGAGCTCCACTTATGGGCCTTTGGCATCGAGTGGAAGAGTTATCTTCTCGTGGACTCGATTTTCATTCCGTAGTTCTGGATCTTTCATCCGCTATTCGGGAAAATCGTCGTGAGAGGGAAGTGCCAGCTCCGAGGAGTCATGGGCAACTTCCTGTTTTGACTCTCCATGGAGCAAAAGGACTGGAGTTTAATCAGGTCATTTTGGTAGATTTTTCTGGCCCATCTCGGACTCCCGACGCGCCCCTTTTGTTTTGGGACCGCATTCAGGGTGTTTATCTGGCGGGTCGTGATCCAAGTGGGGATCGAAACCGAACCGACCGAGTCGAAAAAATTTGGCGGGAGAGCGAAAAAGAAAAAAATCTCGCGGAGAGTAAGCGACTTTTTTACGTGGCACTCACTCGCGCTCGAGACCGGTTGATTCTGGTTTGTCCTTCCTCAGATTCAGAAGAAGCCGTAGATGCTCCCTATTTACGGGACGACTGGAAAGCATGGATACAATCGGGAACTCGAATAGAAACGAGTCAGATAGGAAATTCGACTCTAGGGTTACCTGAAAGTACTGGATCAGATTCTGTTGCGACTTTAGTTCCCTGTTCCAGGAGTCAAAAAGTCCCGATCCAATCCTTACGGAAACGTCCCCGTCACAGCGTCACTGAATGGAATTTGCTTTCACGATGTCCTCGAGCCTATGAATGGACCACTATTCGACCGAAGGCTTTTGACCTATTTGTTCATCCCGTTGGGGATCCAGAAGTGACAATCGAGGAGGCTGCGAGGGTGGCAGGGGATGAGCTTTCCAAGAGAGACGGATTTCAGGAACTTGGGAATCGGGTTCATTCCTGTCTAGCGAGCGGAGACTTTGAGGGTCTTAAGGTTCTTGAAACTGAGTCCCATTTACCTGCTTTTTCAGCTGCACCTCTGATTCGTTGGGCGACAGGGTCGCCTTGGATGCTCCCAGCGAATCCTGAAATAGGAAGGGATGTTTGGTCAGAACTTCCCTTTGAGGTGCCCATTGGGAAAGAAGTTCTGGTGGGGTCCATGGACCGACTCGTGGCAGAACGTCAGGGTGATCGAACCGATTATGTCATCATTGATTTCAAAGTGACCGAAAAATTTAAGTCAGTTGAAGCCCTTCTGGAATCTTATCAGACGCAGATCCATTTGTATGCCCTCGCCCTGCAGAGGTTGAATCCTGAAATCCATATTGGAGAGATAGACGCCAGGTTGGTTAATATTACAGCCGGAGGGGTTCAGGTCGTCTCGGTTCCCTTGGGAGAATCGTTGAATTATCAAAGACTTCATTTATTAGCCGAATCTGCAAATCAGATTTTAAATGGTACCCTGGGGCTTCCTCTGACTGGACCCCTTTGCCGTTTTTGCGAATTTCGTCCACATTGTCCAGAAGGGATCCGTTCACTTTTATGATGCATTTGGCCCCCATGATTCACGACTTAGCCATTATTTTAGGAATAGCTGGCCTGGTTTCTCTGCTTTTTCAGAAAATCAGGCAGCCTGTTGTTCTTGGATACATTATTGCTGGCATTATTGTAGGTCCTTATACGCCTCCTTTTCCCTTGGTGACCGATACTCAAGGTATCAAGCTTTGGGCTGAGTTGGGTGTGATCTTTTTAATGTTTTCTTTGGGACTGGAATTTAGTTTTCGTAAACTGGCAAAAGTAGGGTTGACAGCTGGAGTTACCGCCACAGTAGAAGTTTTGTTTATGTCATTTTTAGGATTTGGAGCAGGAAAATTCCTCGGTTACACTTCGATGGACTGCTTGTTTCTAGGGGCGATGCTATCTATCTCTTCGACTACAATTATTATTCGAGCTTTGGATGAGCTTAAGTTGAAGACGAGGCGATTTGCAGAGCTTATTTTTGCTATTTTAGTTGTAGAAGATTTATTAGCTATTTTAGTGATCGTGACTCTTACCACAATTGCTTTAAATAAATCACTTTCTAGTCTAGTTCTACTGATTGCAATTGCAAAACTCATTCTAGTGATCGGAGGTTGGTTTATAGCCGGATATTTTATTATACCTCGATTTATGAAGTATGTGGGAAGAGTAGGGACGGACGAAATGCTGACCCTACTTTCGCTTGGGTTGTGTCTTATTTTAGTCGTTTTTGCGTCCTATTTTCATTATTCAGTGGCACTTGGAGCCTTTATCATGGGATCGATTCTTGCCGAGAGTACGGAGTCTCATCGGATTCAGGAAAGAATTGCTCCATTGAGGGACCTTTTTGCTGCCATCTTTTTTGTGTCCATCGGGATGCTCCTCAATCCTCGGGTTCTTTGGCATAATTTGGGTGCTGTTGCGATACTTTCTTTTTTGACTATTGCTGGAAAAATAGTAAGTACCACAATCGGGTCTCTTGCGACTGGACAAACTCTGAGAAATTCGATTCAGGTAGGTTTTGGATTAGCCCAAATCGGGGAGTTTTCGTTTATTATTGCCACTTTAGGTACAACCTTGAACGTGACCAATGATTCTCTTTACCCGATCGGAGTGGCTGTTTCGATTGTGACTACTTTTACGACACCTTATTTGATCCGAATTTCAAACACGTTTGCGATTTATCTAGAAGATCACCTTCCCGATAGAATGAAATACACCCTATCCCATTACATTGTTTGGATGCAGTCGCGGAAGGTAGATGGAGCTAAGAAGAAAATTTTTTATGAACAGCTATTAAGATGGTTCCTGAACGGCCTTATTGTTTCAATTATTTTTATAACCTGTTCTGAATTTATGATTCCGTTTATCATTCCAATATTAAGAGAAAAAATATCTAGTTACAAAATTGCGGATCAGATTTTTACTCCTACTGTAGGTTGGTTTGCGACGGTAGGAATTTCGTCTCCTTTTATTTGGGCGATGCTTTCTGTCTTTAAAAGTTATCAAGGGGGAGTAGATCAGTCTGTTTTGACGAGTTTTCTTAGGCCTGGGGTTTTACTGATTTTTAGATTTCTTTCTCTCATCTGGCTCGGAGCATTGAGTTTGAATTTCTTTCCTATTCGTTATGCTATTTCGATAACAGGGTTTTTTCTTGTTGGCTTTTTTGGTTTGTTTTACCGTCAAATCGAAGCGTCCTATGCGTGGTTTGAAAAACAATTTCTATCTACCTTTGAAAAAGACCAGGAAGATGAATCTCAGGACGATGTCTTGAAGGGGCTTGCCCCTTGGGATGCTCGATTGGTGAGGATTCGGGTGCATCCTCATGCGCAACTTGAGATGAAAAGTTTAATGGATTCGAAGTTGAGAAATCAATTTGGGATCAACGTAATTGCAATTCAGCGGGGATCATTTATGATTGTCGCCCCAAAGCCAGATGAGATGATTCTCCCTCAGGATGAACTTTTGGTTTTGGGTACGGATGATCAAATTGAGGCAGTACGGCCTTTGATCGAAAAACCTCCCGGCTTTGAAGATCGGTCGTCTCCTCTGGATGACTATGAGGTTCGTCAGATTCAAATATCAGGTCATTCAATTTTTGCTGGTAAGACGATTCGATCTTCACTGATTCGGGAGAAATTTAACTCCATGGTAGTAGGAATAGAGGAGCAAGGGCATCGAGTCGTCAATCCGAGTCCGGATGTTCGTTTGTCATCAGGCGATATTCTTTGGATCGTGGGGAGAAAAGAGGATTTGACCCGAATGATGGCTTGAGGGAGAGAAAGGTGCGGGGTGTTATTTTCTGTATCGGTCAATCCAACGGTATTTTATTCTGTACTATTGTGGTAAAGTTTTAGATTCTTTTTCGGCTTGTGTAGCAATTTCTATATGGAAAATTCCTATTTCTGTTTCAAATGGAATGACTACAGTCGGACCTTCGGAGAGGTGTTTGATGGCTACTCCCGAGCCTCGAACAATCGTTGGGATTGCTTTTTCAATTTGGTAACCTTTTTCATTTAAATTTCTCTTGGCTTGACCAAAAATAATATTGAGAAGTTCGCAGGCACCATCTTCTAGTTCTTCGCCAATTTCCTCGTACTTTTCACCCAGCATTCGTTCCATGATGTTTAAAAATATATTTTTTGGAAAGCAAACCGCCACCGAACCATTAAAGGCAGGACTCGTTAATCCTATGACCGCAGCAATGTCTGTAATGATTTCCGGCCCTTTTCCTTTAAGAAAGGGTCTGCTGGCTTTGGGTGTAAAAGAACACTGGACTTTTAGTGTTTCAATTGTACCTTCGATAAAGGGATTGATAAAATTGACGTCAATTTTTGAAGCTTGCATGACCCTCCTTCAGAGAAAATATTAGCAATAAAAAACAAATTTTGACAATATCAATTTATTGTTCGCCTTTGACACTCAGTATGCAATCTGATCTAATTAAAGTAGAGTTTTACTAAATATACAATAGATCTCAAGATTACTTTAACACGGAACTTAAGTGGGAGACTTCTTAAGTAAAATCGATATGTTCTTACCAGAATCAAATTTTTTGATAGTGGATGATTCAAACGCAGTGAGGACTTTGGTCAAACAGCATCTCATATCATTGGGTTTTACTAATATTCTTGAAGCTGAAAATGGTAAAGAAGCTCTCGCAAAGCTGGATAGTTTCTATAAAGTTGGAGTTGAAATGAATTTAATTCTAGCGGATTGGAACATGCCTGAAATGAATGGAATCGATCTTCTTCTGAGTTTGAAGAACCATCCTAAGTATAAAACAATTCCATTTTTAATGATTACTTCGGAAAGTGAAACTGAGAATGTTATTAAAGCGATTGTTTTAGGGGTAACCGATTTTGTAGTTAAGCCCTTTGATGAAAATATTCTAAAAGAAAAACTAATTGCAGTCTGGAAGCGGACCAAACAAAAAGGTTAATTTTATGGATTTTAGGCTCCATACGGCTCAGCAGGCGCTCATTTTTCAGGTTTTTTCTTCAAATTTTGGGCTTTCAGAGGCTGAAAATTGCCGAATAGAGGTGCTTAAGGTGAAGGAACCTTACACTCTAGTAATGTTTGACTTTTCAAAAGTATCTTCGATAGAATCTGTTGGATTAGATGTTTTGGCCCACTTATCGGGGTCAATTTTGGCACAAAATCGAAGAGTTATGGTGATTGCAAGTGATCACTTGACACAAAGAATTGAGGATTGCGGGTATAGCGGAGTTCTACCTTGTTTTGTAGGGGTCGTACCCAAGGTCGATGACTTAATTGTAGATTCTAAAAAGAATCAAGAAATTGATGCGGTGGCTTTTATGCAGGTTGTGATTCCTGCGGTGCGAGATAATTTAAGTGTTTATGCACAATTGAGTTCTAATTTTGGGATTCCCAGAGTTTGTACCCAAAAAGATCGGCCAGCTGTGGATATAGCGGGAGTTGGTGGTTTTTTTTGTAATAATCAAAAAGGAAATCTTTTGCTTTGTTTCCAGACGGAAAGTTTTTTGAAAGTCGTTTCAGCTATTATGAAAAGAAAATATTTAGAAGTTGAGCCCGGAATTTCTGATTGGGCCGCTGAATTGGCAAATTCAGTTTTAGGAAAAGTTAAGACGGATTTAAAGGCTGAGGGGTATTCGTTTAGCTCGGGAATTCCCGCTGTTTTTGCAGGGAAGGACTTGGAGGTTCTCTATTCGACTAAGTTGCCGCCCCGACTCGATATTGTGCAATGTAGTGGGGAGTTTGGGGAGTTTTACATTGAGATCATGATGGTGCCTAATGATTGAAGGAGAGTTTTTGGCCGAAGCTTGTTGACTCCTGTTAAAATGAGTAAAGAAGTGCAATGAGTCCTGTGGGTAAAGTTTTGCTCATTGTGCTTCCAGAGCTATAAGCAGCCGTGCTTGAGCTATCAAGTCGACCTTCTAGCCGAATGTCAAATCCTTCAGCCACTGTGAAGTCTCCTGTGAGGGTTCCTTCTACAAGGTTAGTTCCGCTGGGTAGGAGTCTTGTTGCAGCTCCTTGGGGATCCGAGAAAACCTCGAATCGGGATGAGAGATAAAAGGAGGGTGTCACTGTCCACTTGGCTAAGCACTCAAAGCCTGACCAGTTTGAATTCACTCCAGAAGTGACGGCAGTTGCCCAATTCACGTAGACTGCATCCCAAGCAAAGGTGAATGAGGGGGAAACAATCCATTGGAGGTTGGTATTATAGATATTCAACTTATTTACTGAGTCATTTGGATTGATGGGGCCAGTCATGTAGTTCGCGTTGAAGGTGATCGCATCGTTCGGAGTCCAGTTCAGTTGAAGTCCAATTGATTTTCCGCTGTTAAAAGACCAGAGGTTATTCCACCCGTTGTAGAGATGAACTCCGACATTGACTCGACTCGGAATAACCGCATAGGTGGCATTAGCCCCCATATGCCAGAAGGGGCCAAGCTGAAAAAGAAGTGATCTTCCATAGTTCCAGTTGTCCTTTGATTTTGCGACTTCGTATCCAATGAAGGTGGTTAGTTTTCCAAAAGTAAAAGTGAATCGATCGGTGGGGGTCCAGGTCATAAAAGCTTGTCCAATATGCTTCGAAACTTGATCTGTGGAGGTGCCAGGAGCGAAGGAGCCGAAAACTTCGGCCTGATTTCCGAAGTCCAGGTCAGCGCGAAAGCTAGTTTCTTTTGTTTTTCTCGAAATGGATAGCTCTGCTAAGTTGAGTGCAAGGGAGTTGCTGTAAATATCATTGGTTCTATAGGGCATTTGCGCAGTGGGTAAGTTAATAGTCCCTGTTGTTCCACTGTTGGTGGGTGGAGAGGATCCTGGAATCTGATTCAAGTTGATTGCATAGTAGCCGTCAAATGCGGCGTTAAATGTGATTCCCCTTCCGGCAGGGGGTGTTCCGGATGTCTCAGGCGCTTGGAGAGCTAGTGGATTTGTCGTCACAATCTCCCTGGCGGAGGGGGGTTCCTTTGGAGTCTCTGTCTGGGTTTCGATTTGAGCTTCGACTTGAGAGGCTAAGTGGCGGGGGTTTTTATTGGACTTTCTATGGATTGCTACCGATGCTGGAGTGACTTCAACATTTCCATCGATTTCCCAGTTGCCTTGAGCTCCCCATCCGGACTCTGATTTCTTTAGTTTAACTGAATAAATTCCTGATTTTCTCTTGAGTGTTGCAGTCGCTCTATTGCCCTTACAGAAGAGGGTCGCTTTTCCTCCAACATCATTGCATTCGGCAAGTAAAATTTTGACGACTAGTTTATCGCATTCGGCCACTGAAGCGATCTTGACTTTAGCGCAGGATTCAGCTTTTGCATTTTGATTATTGAAAATGAGGGGTAAGAGAACCCATAAAACAGCAAAATGCTTCAAACAAAATTTCATGCAAACCATGGCCTCGGTTGAAAAATCTTTAATTCTTGTTTTATTTAATTTAAATGGTTTTAGTTTTTAGGACAAGCAAAGAGTTTTAAAAGTCGAGCGCCAAAATAGGTTCCAGACTTGTCAAGTTGCCAAGGAGGATAGGGGAAAAACTTGACCTCAGCGCATTGACCTTTTTCAACTACTGCCCACTGCCTATCTTCGCTACTGGCTGTGAAAATCTCTCCAGACGGTACTTTGATAGCCACAGCGAATGAAAAAAGTTGAGAATCTGGTATTTGGCTGGAACCAATAATTGAAGTGGGTTGGGTCACTCGGTCAATGCCAATCACTTCGCCCTTGATGTGGAGGGAGAATAAAAAGCTGTAATAGTGAATGACGAAGGTGGTCAATAGAGCCAGCATGAAAGTGAAGAGAACTAGCCATAATTTTAGCTTCACTCCCAATATTTAGAATGTTCTGAGGTAGGTTGCAACAATATAAGTGGTTGTGTAATAGAATGAAGGAACTCCGTGCAAAGTTTTAAAAGGCCCTTTATTATGTATGGAAAGAGAAAGGCGACTCATTTGGTAATAAACGTCAAATGAGTGTCACAATGAAATAGATGAATGTTCTAGTTGTATTTGAAGATCCTGGAATTCGAGAACTGATGACATTCTTTCTTGAGGGAAGATTTAAGGTCAATGTTGTCGAAGCTCCGAAGCTCGAGAACGCATTGGCGCTTTTGGCGAGTGACAAAAATGTTTTTGATGGCTTAGTCTGTGACTTTGCCAAATCCGCGAGGAAACTCATTTCTTTCGCCGTGGCCAAATCAATCGACTTACATTTTTTTTGCGCTTCCGAAAATTCAACTCTGGATCCAATGATGCTTAAAATTAAAGACTGGATTCACTTTTTTTCAAATTCTCAAATGGTTCAAGGAATAGAGGAACAGTTGAAGACGGTTTTCAAAGAGCTTCAAGTCAACTTGATCCCGAGTTCCCAGGAGTATTGTAGAATTCAGTCTCACCTTCTTTTGTCAGCCAACCTGATGAAGGGCAACCTTTATGTACGGCTCTCTGATCAAAAGTATGTAAGGATTATGCGGGAAGGTTATCCGTTTGACATCGCGGACTATGACTACATTCATAACAAAAAGAAAATTGAATATCTTTATCTCTATCGTGAGCTTTGTATCGATTTTGCACTTCAAATTCAAAATACGTTATTAAAAAAACAGGGAGAAATGCTGAATTCAGGCACAAGTGAAGTGGGAGATGGCAATTCTGCTTTGGAAGTGAAGAAGAAGCGTCTCCAATACTTGAAGGACAAGGCAAAGCTATTGGAAGAAGATAAGCTTAAAACTTCGGAAACTCAGAAGTCTTCAAATTATGGGGTGGGTGGTTCTATCGAGAACAAAGTATCCCAGGTTCAGGCTGCAGTGGCTCAGACTCAGAGGTTGGACGCCAAACGGGCTACTCTGATTCAAGCTAAAGCCCAAGATTTTTTAGATCGGAAAAAAAAAGCGGATATTCTCGCCGCTTCCCAGGCTGCGAGTAAGGCCAAATCTTTGGCTCAGGCAAGGGAAGCTGACGTGAAGCGAATTTTGTTGGCTAAGCAGATTGAAAAAGATTTGGGAGCGGACTTTGAGGCGGTTCAAAAAATGGGAAATGAACTGGGGTTTACTTTAGAAGTTCAAGAAATTACCAAGAAAAGCGTGATGAAAACCATTCAGACAGTACGAAACACTCCGAAGTTATCTGCTTTATTGTCTCAATTGAGAAGAGACAAGGATAAGTATCTTTCGTCTCATAGTATGCTCCTGGCTTACATCAGTTGTGCCATCGCAAGCCAAATGGACTGGAGTTCAGATACGACTTTTCAAAAGCTCACTCTAGCCGCCTTTCTTCATGATGTTGCGTTACAAAATCATGAATTAGGTGAGATTCAATCACTGGGTGAGCTCGCCGAGAAGGCCGAAAGGTTTACTCCGGAAGAAATCAAATCATACAAAGATCATCCTAATTTAGGATCAGAAATCGCGCGTTGCTTTTCTGAAGTTCCTCCGGATGTAGATGCCATTATTGCTCAACATCATGAGCGGCCTGACGGAAGTGGATTTCCTCGCGGCCTAACTCACTCAAGAATTGGGCCATTGTCTGCGGTTTTTATTGTGGCTCATGAATTGGTTTCTTACCTTTTTAATGCAGAGAAGTCAGATAGTATTACTGGAATTAATTTGTCGAAATTTCTAGAATCCCGCGACAAGAACTACCAATTTGGCAATTTCAAAAAGGCATTTGCCGTTGTACCCAAAATTCAAACCTAAAACTGCTCCTGCATTGTTCCTTTCAGCTGGATAAAATCGGAGTCAAACCAAAAGGTAAGCGGATAGTTCCTCTAAGGGCTCCTCTTAGTGAAAGACTCTTGAATCGGGATGTGGTACCGATTTCAGTTTCAGTGAGCGGTATCGAATTTCTTATTGAGAAGCCAGTAGGTATAAATCGCAAGGATAGTGCATAGATGGATGAGAATGATTTTAAGAAAGCGAGCCACACCTTAGTCGTCAGTGATATTCACCTATCAGAAACGGAAAAATTTGATCCAGCCAGGCCACTATGGAAGAGGTATAAACTTCCAGAACACTTGATTGATAGTGTTTTTAGGGAGTTCTTGGATGGCATGAGTGCGAAAATTGTTGACACCATTGAATTGATCCTCAATGGGGATATATTTGACTTTGACTCAGTGATGAGAATTCCTGAGCGAGCCCCGTTTCATGTGAGTTGGCTTGAAAGGCTCCGCGGTTTGGCTTCTGAAGAGCAAAAGTCCAGGTTTAAGGTGAGGGTTATTTTAGAAACTCATCCTGTCTGGATTGATTCTCTGAGGCGCTTTTTGTTGGCGGGGAATCGAGTTGTTTTCATCATTGGAAATCATGATTTAGAACTCCATTGGGGGTCAGTACGTCAAGATATTGTAGATTCTTTAGACCTGCCTGCGAAGGTCAGAGATCAGATTCGTTTTTGTGATTGGTTCTATATCAGCAACCAAGATACATTAATTGAACACGGGAATCAGTATGATTCCTATTGTCTTTGTGCGAATCCAATTTTTCCCCTCATTAAAAAAGGATCAAGAAAAATTATCAGAATTCCTTTCGGAAATTTAGCTGGAAAATACATGACTAATGGAATGGGTTTAATGAACCCACATGCAACTACTAGTTTCATTAAAAGTTCTGCATGGGAATACTTTATTTTCTACTATAAATACATGATTCGAATTCAACCTTTTTTGCTTTGGACCTGGCTGTGGAGTGCTATGGTTACTCTCTTTGAGTCTGTTACTGAGGGACTGCTACCTTCTGTGAGAGATCCATTGACAGTAGATGCGCGCATGGCAGATATTGCAAAACGATCCAATGCCCCCTTATCGGTTGTGCTTGCGCTTAAAGAAGTTCATGTCCATCCCGCTATCTTTAATCCCATAAAAATTTTAAGAGAACTCTGGTTGGATCGTGCTATTCTTTTGGTTTTTATTTTTACAGGTAGTTTTCAGTTTTTTTCTGTTTTAAAGGTTTTTGTAAACGTTTCTTTGGCGTGGTTTCTCTTTCCATTGCTGCTTCTTTTTCCGCTCTTTTTCTTTTATGCTCGGTCTGTCCATTCAGAAGTGGATTCGGCTCAGCGTGCAGCATTTCAAATGGCTCCCCTGGTCGGGAAAATCGCCCATGTTAAGCGCATCGTCCAAGGGCATACACATATCGAGGCTCATGCTTCTGTGGGTGAACTCGAGGTGCTGAATACGGGAACGTGGTCCCCTGCCTATCGTGATGTAGAGTGTCAACAGCCTTTTGGTCGAAAGTGTTTTGCTTGGATTCAACCTGCCGGTCAGCCGGGATCGGTGGGGCTTCGAGTCGCTGAGCTTTACGAATGGCAAGCGTCAGCTGGAATTAAGCTGATTCAAAGAACTTAATTTTTTAAATTTTTTTTATTAAATTCGTTTATTCTTTCTGCTGCAGATTCAACAATTTGTTTATATTTTATTTTTTTTCTATGTATATCTTCTTTGTCTTTTTCTCTGTTGATCACTTGATTGTTCAGTATCATTTTTGTTTTTCTCTTTTTAAGGATGGATTTTTTAATTAATTTAGTAATATTTTTTTCTCTGAGTGTTCTGGAGGCTAGGGGTCGTTCTGCCTCAGCTTTTTTAGCCAAGTCCTTTTTTTCATTGAGTTCAGATTTTTGGGTTGACTCTAAGATGGCTACTGGTTGAGTTTCTCTTACATTTTCTTGAATACTAAAGACCTGAAGACTAGTCCAATCTGAAGGGTGACTTTCAGCCTGACCTGGAGCGAGTTCTTCGGATTGAATGGAACGAACTTTCCAGGAGTAATTTCCATCGGGTAGGTGAATGACTCCTCCTGATGAGGTGGTCTCCAGGTCAGAATTGAAATGGGGGTCATCCAAGCGATGAAATTCGACTTCAGGCTTCAGTCCGAAGGGGAGTTTATCCCATTGGAGTTCAATTGCTTCCTGTTCGTTGGCACTTGATATGAAGTGGGTCCCAGAAAGTGGACGTAGAATTCGTGGAATATTGGGTTGAGTTTTTGATGAAATGAAGGAAGGAACGACCTGGGCGGTGTCCTGAGAGGTCATTCGATTGATGCTCATTTTAACAAAAGGGCTTGGGTCAGGGAATTGACCTGTCAAAAGGTCTTTGAGGTTAAGTAAATGAATCCTTTTCGACGGGTTGCTTGCGGAAAGCCATTGAGGATCGGTTTGCAGTGTCATGCGACTTTGATGATTGAGTCGGATTGTATGACTTGAATCTAAAATTTTGACACTTGCAGACCCTCTTTCACCTGCAGTCAGTTCATCGCCAGCAGAAAGGAGAATACTTTTGTAGGTGTCTGTGGTGACATCCTGCCAGGCACTCATCTTTTTTTTTCGGTATCGAACGGAACCTTGAATATCGGTAATGATTGCTAACTGGATCTGATCGGGATTTTGTTCAACCCAATAACTCCATAAATTTGAATGTGTGGAGAGTTGTATGCTCATTTCTCCCGCTAGTAGGCAGATCGTTGCAATGACCCAGTCCATCCAGAGGGGTGGGTTTGCGGATTGGATTTTGGACCCAATTTTACTCATTCCTTATTTTGTCCTTCACATTTTTATCGGTAATTTAAGAAAATTGATTGATAGCTCGATAAGTTCTGCGGAGAAGAGAGGGTAAAATTTTGTCTGGTCTCAGGAATACTGTTCCTATCAGAATCAAGCTAATTGGTTTAATGTTGCTTTCACTCATCTCTTGTGCCGGGTCGGTTCTAGTGGTGGGAGTGTCTTCGTTTTTGGACGACAAAGGTTCTTATTTTATGGATTATAACTTGACTCAGGTCAAGCTAGCAGCTCAGTCGGTCGATCACCAAATTCAAAGGGTGGTTTGGATGGCACAACTGATCGATGTGTATTCCAGAAATTCAGATGTTAAAAATATAGAAAGAATCTACGCCGAAGGGAACCGATCCTCGGGGCTCAAAAAGCTTTTAGTGCTTCATTTGACACCGGAGGGTGCACTCCGGGTGACCCAAAGCTTGGGAGACGTCGACGGTACTCTGGCCCATAGTTTGGATCAGTTGGGTTGGAACACCTCGAGATTTGCGAGTGATCCTGTTCTCATTTCGAAAGGTCCTTTAGGGAGTATGGCAGTGGGCACATTAGTCCGTTCTGCAGAGGGGGGAGGGACTGTTTCCGTCTTCTTTCTTGCCCCGGAAATGAGTGTTCCTGAGAATTCTCCCGATTTTCAATTTTATCTAGTGGACGCTTTGGGAGAGTCACTTTTTACCAGTGGAACAGGTACTTTTTCGATTCGGCGGGCAGAAGTGGTTGACGTACTTAAGCCGGTTTTGGATGAGAAGGAAACTTCAGGCACTCGGCAGTGGAGTTCTTTGAGGAGCTCAGGAGGTATTCGCTATTTGGCAGCTTATCAGCGCCTAAAATTTAAAGACCTTTCTGTGCTTTTTTTAGTTTCAGAAAAATCTGCTTTTTCCTTGATAAAAGGTTTGTATTTTAGACTCTTGATTCTCAGTCTAGGGTTTCTTCTGGTGACTTTCGGTCTAGCGTTGCTATTTACGAAGCGTGCGACTGAAGGACTGCGGGCCATGATCGCAATTTCGGAGAAAGTGAGAGAGGGTGTTTTTTCCTATCGGGTCGAGACGATGGGAATGGGTAATGATGAGGTTGGAGCGTTGGCGACCTCATTTAATCTGATGGCAGGAAAAATCGATGAGCTCATGGCTGAAGCTGCCCATCGGGTAGAAACTCGGTTTGAATTGGAAACGACCTCTATCGTTCATATGAAGCTCATGCAGTCCCAACCTCTCAATCATCCGAAAATGGGGTTTAGCGGGCAAGCCCTCTTCGCCAAACGGTGTGGAGGCGATTGGTGGCATTATGAAGAAGTAGATGACTATGTGATTTTGGTCGTCGGTCAAGTTGAGGCTAGGGGATTGTCTGCCGCTATTACGATTGCCTCAGTACTAGGCGCGTTATCGACCTACCGTGGGGTGATTAAAATGATTCCCATGGAAGCTCCCAAAATTAAGTATTTGGCAGCCCACTTGAATACCGCTGTCCTTGAATCGAGCGGTGGTTCTCAAAGAATGACTTGCTTTGTTGCTTTGATGGATACTTTAACGGGGCAGATGGAAATGATTAACTTCTCTCATCCGACTCCCTATTTATTTCGGTCAGTGCCTGACGACAAGTCGAGTGAAAGTTCTGAAAATTACATTCGACGATTTGAACCCATACCGTTGAAAAAACATTCACCTTTAGGATTGACGAACGGATTACGTGCTGAAGGGGAGATGATTCAGTTGCAGCCGGGGGACATGATTTTTTGGTACACAAGTGGACTTCTTAAGGTGTTGAACCCTCAGGGTGAGTCCATGACTTCTGATAGGGCATTTAGTGGATTGGGCGAGTTGTATGATCGAACGGGAGGTCAAGCTGCCGAAGTATCAGCGGGAATGATGGATCAATTAACCGAATTTTTTGGAGAAGTGGCCCAAAATCCTCCTGAAGATTTGACCTTGGTAGTGGCTACTATTCCTAAGAAGGCTCACTTTGTTGAACCTGATGAGGAGTTGCCTAGTACTCCTTCGGTTCAATCGTGATGGCCGTGGTTAGTTTTTTGTTTGGAATCTATATCTATGGACTTGCTTATGGTGGCCTGACCCGTGATTCTATGGATTCAGTGAAGCTTTCTAAGGCTACTGGAGTCGGGTTTTATCAAGACTCATTAGAAGACCGCGATGGAATTGAACATCAGTTTTCTGATTATATTCAGTTTAAATTCAAGCAGGCTTCACTAGATAAAATGCTGAGTCAAGTAGAAGATTGTGAGAGAACTGCAGAAACATTGAGAAGTCCATTTTGTCCATTGATGATTGGAATCCTGCCGAAACGAAGTTTGACCCGTCCAGTG
>JANNCA010000246.1:0-6957 GCA_031386075.1 Oligoflexia bacterium | reverse complement strand
ACTCTTGCGTCCAGAGCATGAGTGCCTCAAAGCCTTACTACAAGAAGGCATGTCGATGATCTAGATGCGGGTAGGAATAAGGTCCACGGATCTTGTGAAAATCACAGGAAAACGCTGGGGGAAAGCCCCCTAGATGTCAGGAAAGATGTCGCCTAATAGAGCGTCCAAGAAAATTTTTTCGGGTGCGGGATCCAAATCTTGAGCGCCTGGCCCTAAAAGGTAATCTTGAGATCTATAGGTTAAGTTCTTTAAACTTCAGGGTCCACTTATCTTTTTCTTGTTGATTCGCTAGCAGATTAATCCGGTTCTTGAAAAAATCCTTCAAAATAAGGATTTTTATTTTTTCTTCTCTTTGTTGATTGAGGGGGTCCTCGCTTGGATTGTTTGGGGGTTCAAAGTCCAAGGCGGGTGTTGGAATGGGGTTACTTTCCCGAGGAGGGAGTGGTTCAAGTTTCTCGAAGTTTGAAAGATGAGGGGGTGCATTTACAAAATTTTTAAAAATCTTATAGTGGCGCAGCTGGTTGAATGCTTGGGTGCTTCCTTTTAGGGCAGAGAGAGTGAGCTTTAAGAGTTGTTGGTTTAACGGTTTTTTTTTTGTGTCTTTGCATTCTTGGCAGAAAATTTCGTTAGCCGGTAAATCTAAAGCTCCAGGATTGGGGGTTTGTGCGCGTCGGTGTTTTATTGGGCAGTCGCCTTGGCAGGGGATCTGGTTAGCTTCGGAGGAGGGGTCCTCTGAGCAAACTTGTCCGTCACCATGATTATGTGAGTGTTGTGATGACGGGTATGTGCCATCAGGGAAATCTGATTTGAGTCTAGATCCACATCCTGTAATAAGGGTAAAGGCGCCTAGTACTGCTAAAAAGGTAAGAAAAAAGTTAGATTTCATAATTATTGTGTGTGACCATATACAATTTTATTGAATATTTCAATTTATTTTTTTGATCTGGGGTCAGGGCCCTGTATTTCTTGCCTTTTAGAGTGCCTCGGTGCCCCAAGCGCATTGGAGAGGGAAAGCGTTTCTTCTTTTGAATAATCGGTAAAAAATATTTTTATCTCTATCGTCAGTAAAAATGTAATCATTTGATAGTTTTCCAAAAATGATTCCGGCAGCGAGAACCCCGGCAACGGCGCAAGCGATTTGTGAGGAATTGTTTCGGAGTCCAACCGCAAAGTCTGCTAACTGGGTGAGTGCTGCTAGGCTCTTCTGAATGCTTGGAATGGCATCATGGCTAAGTGTGTTCAGTTGAGCAATTGTATCGGATAGACTCGCCCCAATTTCAATGAGCCTCGGCAAATATTCTTGGATGGCTTCAACGAATTTTTTAGGAATCAGGAGATCAAAGGAAAATTGTGCGGCCGAGGATCGAGGCGGTAACAGAGAGAATAGAATGAGGAGAGAAATAACCCAGGATCGCAAGTGGGGCGCTAAGTTTTTCATTGGTATTTTTGAAATACAGGCTTGCGCTCCCCTAGTCAATGAGCGATTTTCGAAGCAGCCTTATCAGCTTGATCGTGCATCAAATAAATGGGATAACCTTCAAGAAAATATTTATTCTATTAAGGATGTATTGTGATCTATGGTATCGATTTTACTTATTTTACTGGTTGCGGGTTTGCCTTATGAGGCGATTGAGTTGAGGGGTGTTGATTCTGGTTTTTCTTTTGGTGTTCCTACCTATTCTGGCGAAGGCTGTCCTCATGGGACATTTTCCTTCGTTCATAGTCCAGATGACCAATCTCTTTCAGTTTTATTCGATGAGTTTCAAGCTGAAGCTGGACCCTTGAAGCCTTTTGAATTCAAAGAATGTACTGCAATAATTCCTGTTTCGTTGGGTGATCCTGTGCAAATGGCCCTGGTTCAGGCGGATTTTCGTGGATTTTGTCTTCTACCTACTTGCGGAAGAGCGGAGTTCTCAGCCGCATTGAGCTTTGAGTCGAATCAAAGTTTTCATTCGATTCATCGGTTGAGCTTCAGAGGGCCTAAAAATGAAGATTTTATTGAATCGAGTCAGCACGCTCTTGTCTCTCAATGTGGAGGCTCAGAAGCGCTCGTCATTCATATGAAGGCCTTCGTGAAAACAAATAAACGACAGGAACAGGCCTTACTTCAGTTAGATTCGAAAGATTTGACCCTGGTGAGCGCAGGCCTTAGTCCCCGAACAGCTCGGCATGAGCATAAGTACCATTTAAGAATTCATCCGTGCTCACATTAGAATTCTATCGTGTTTTTAGGATGTGTCTGTAGAGACGCTAGTGGGGTGAGGCTAGGTTTAAAGGGAGTGTCTGATAATTTTTATTCTATAAAATAGGTGGTATAATAAAATTAAGTTCAAATTAACTGGGGAGCCCAAATGAAAAAATTCAATTGTTTATACAAAGGATTGCGTCAATTATTGATTTTTTTTCTTGTTATTTTTTTTGTTTTTCCAGTCGTGAGTTGGGCTTTTTTTGATAGAGAAAATGATTATATAGGTATAGTTGAAGATAGTACCCTGTCGAGAAAATTGCTTTTCAATACATTGACGAAAATGAACATAACTTCGGGTCACATAAGACTGTACAAGACTGCCGAAGATGCTGAATATGAATATGTTAATGGAGCGAAGGACGGAGGAAAGCCTTGTTCAGTTTTCTTGCCTGACTTTAATCTAGATTCAGCCTTTGTAAGCATCAAAGGTGCTGATAATTTTGATGCGAAAGGTAATATTGATGGCGATGTTTTTATTCAGAAAATTCGAAATCATTCAAAATTAAAACCAATAGAAGAACAGCCTCGTTTTTTTACAGTTTCTGCAGAGTCATCAAAAAATTTAGGTACCAATCAAATTAGCTCTAACGACCTCAAGCTAAGAAACATGGGCTATCCTAGAAAGACTTTCAAGATGTTAGAGGATGAGGTGGGTGATTCTTACTATATGATGGAGGGTCCGGGCGGTAAAAAACTAGATGGTTTAGTGGAGTGGTTAGATAGAGTTCCTACGAGCAGGCCTGATGATCAAGGTGAGGTTGATGGAGCTTTCTTTCCTACAGATTATTCCGATAGTACTTCAAGCAGCAGAGGCTCTAGTGACTCTTCTGTCGTTGGAGGTCATTGTTTGGATACTGCTTATACTAATGCAGTTCTACCGACTTCTGCATTTCCAGGTTTAAACGATTTGTTGAGTCGACTTCCTTCTTCTAGGCCATTTCACTCTTCGAATGGTGCGGGTATTAGAGGCTTGCTCTCCCGGAGGAAGTCTATGGGCATTGCTGGCTCTGGTTCAGGTAAAATCGTCCATAACCGTAGGGATAGTCTGGGTGGTTCTAATGATGTAGTAGAAATATTTAAAAAACGATCTGAAAATCTTCAGAATAATTCAGGGAGAAATCGCAGCTATTCCGTTCCTAATTTGGACAGGTAATTTGGGTATTGTACCCATCCGTCCTCTTTTTTCTCGACTATTCGTCATCCGGAAGCACAGTGGAGCCTGAACTTCGGAGTGTCAATCCCCCGTAGCCCTTAACCCTTTCTTTGTCCTGGCACGTAAGTTGTATTTATAATCCATTTATAATCTCGCGAGGACACTATGGATCATGTAAAAACACAGTCAACGTCACAGCCTGAAACCCAGCCAACACTTCAACCTGAGATCAAGCACAATCTGATGCTTGCCGGGCTCAATCCTAGCGATACGGTGATGCTTTTGATTGATCACCAAAGCGGTTTGTTCCAACTCGTTAGGGATATGTCTGAGTTGGAGTTGAGGAGTAACATAACGGCCCTGGCCAAAACAGCCACCTTACTTAAAATACCTGTGATCACCACAGCATCTGTGCCGGACGGTCCGAACGGTCCGCTGATTCCAGAAATTGAGGCAGCTGCTCCCCATGCGCAGTTTGTAGCCAGGCATGGGCAAATAAACGCTTGGGATATGCCAGAGTTTGTCGAGGCTATCGAGGCGACGCACCGGAATACTCTCATTTTGGCTGGGACCCTCACGAGTGTCTGTATGGCTCTGCCTGCCATCAGCGCAGTAGCCGCTGGCTATAAAGTCTACGCAGTCGTCGATGCATCGGGAAATTGGAGTAAGCTTGCAACTGACTTGACCGTCGCTCGTATCGTGCAAGCCGGAGTGATTCCCATCGACACGCTCGCAGTCATCTCAGAACTGCAGCAAACTTGGAATCGCCCTGAAGCGGTTGAGTTCGCCAATCTCTATGGAGATTATCCTATGCCGCACTATCGACTCTTGATCGAGAGCTTTCAAAGGTCGCAGGAAGTGGCCAAAAAAGTCGCCCAAGCCGCCTAAAGCTTTTCAGTGAAGTGCATTGCAGCCATAGTTTGTGAGGTGAATCGTGACTGTTGCTAAGGTGTTTTCTTGGGTCAACGGCAGGCCATTGGAGACATCTTGAAGATAAAAGGTGGATCCATCCCCGATCCATTTTTGGGTAGTCCTGGATGAAACGCCAGGTCCCGACGAGGCTAGAATATTTCCGCTGGGGGAGTTAATGTGAATTTCGACTTGGGTGGTTCCCGTAGAGTTCCACTTCAGCGTGGTTGATCCAGCATTAGATCCATCGCAAACTTGCGCTGGGCTGGGGCTGGCTGACAAGCTGCCCTGGCGAGTGCTACCCGAGCGAGTGAAGACCGCAGTAAAAGTTTTGGTGCTGACGCTGGTTCTCAATGAATGAGTTGCCTCTAATCCGTCTGACCATGAGCTAAATTCATAGTTCACTCCATTGAAAGATTGCGGGGAGGTGGCTCCGAGGTTTCGAATAAATCCGACTACACCCTTGATTTGGGATGGAGTCGTGACGGGCTGGCCATCCAAGGTGACAGTGAGTCCTGGGGGACTCGTGTTGAGGTTGAAGATGGATAGGTTCGGGTAGATGTCGATCGATTGAGTACTGGTGAGCCCTTGAGTGTCAGTAGCGGTCATAAAAATTCTAAACCAGGTGTTCCAGGAACTCTCTCCTTGGGTGGGGATCGTGAAGTGGCCGCCCATGACCCCCTGTGTGGGGGGCATAAAAGGGTGGAAGTGCGTTGCATGGTGAAAATGGACTTCCCAGGTATAAGCGGAAGCCGGAAGTTGGAGGTTTAGAGGGTTTGAAGCAGAGCCCCCAAAGTAGAGGGTGTCCCCAGAATTATATTGAGTTCCTGCAATGGGGGAGTCGATTTTGACTAAAGGGGGAGCCTGGTCAATCACTTTTAGATGAGCTTCTTTTGATATAATCGTTCCGCTGGAATTGGAGATGATGCATCGAAGCTGTTTGTTATTGTCTTCTAGAGTAGTCGTGTGAAGTGTGTAGCTAGGTCCAGTAGCTCCGGGGATATTGGTTTGGTTGGATTGCCATTGATATTGGATGGGGTTTTCTCCAGAGGCAACAACGCTAAAAGTGGCTGGAGTTCCGACCGAGATCGCTTCGTCGAGGGGTTGAGCTATAATTTCTGGACTGAGGCTGCCTGAAAAGCTGATTCGGTAGATGCTATTGAACCATTGGCTGAGGAAGTAAAGGCTTCCATCTGGACCTACTTTGATGAAGAGGGCGCTTGAGCTGACATTTTCGGCAAATAAGCTGACTGCTCCTGTAGTGGGATTAAAGGTTCGAATCCAATTGTTGCAGTAATCAATGAAAAAATAGGTTCCTCCATAGGAATCTGGAAATTGAGGAATCATGGGATTGTAAAATCCCCCGCCAGTAATTGCACACCCTTTTGTAGTTTCTGTTGGAGCGCCGTGGCCATAAGTAAAGATCGGGTTGGTAAAAGGAGGTTGATTACTCTTTCGAGTGAACTCCTTATGGGGCTGTTCTAAGTTCTGGGTCGGGTGCTGTTGCGACTTTAGATTCTTGTTCCTGGATCCAACTGCATCCGGTCCAGAGCTTACGCCCAGTCCTTCTTTTGCTGGCCATCCGTAGTTAGCACCTTTTTTTAGTTCATTGATTTCTTCCCATGATTCCTGGCCAACATCATTCGCAAAGATCCGCCCGGTAACGGGTTGAACGGAGAACGAGAATGGATTTCTGAAGCCATAAGCATAGATGGCTTGATTGATGCCGATGGTGCTGGAAATGAATGGGTTGTCTTGCGGAATGGTGCCGTCTGAGTTGATTCTTAATATTTTCCCCAATGTATTGGTGAGCCTCTGGGCGTTATCCGTAAAGGGAAATCCAGCATTATCCCCAGAAGAAATGTAAAGTTTACCGTCGATTCCGAAGTGTAAATCACCCGAAACGTGATAGATCGAACTTCCTCGGTCATCGAGATCGATGATTACTTTTTCGCTCCCTGGCAGTGCAATATCTCCGTTAGCGATAAAGCGGCTTACTCTTAAATGAATATTTGGAGTTTTAGCAACATAGCAAACATAGATGAAAGAGTTCATAAAAAAACTGGGATCAAAGGCGATTCCAATCAGGCCGTGTTCTCCTTGTGTATCTACGTCAAGGGAAAGGAAAGGCTGACTGATTAAGGCTCCATTTTTGATGAGCCTGATTTGACCATTTTTTTGACTTACAAACAGGCGGCCATCGGGTGAAAATTCTATCGCAGTCGGAGAGTTAATTTGATCGGCGACTAAAGAAAGAGAAAATCCAGGAGGCAGTTTTAGATCGGCGAGCGCGAATGAATGGAAGACTAAAATTTTGACAAAAACGGATAAAATCGTGAGCTTAACTGAGACCTTGATAGATGACGTCATGGTTAGAGACTTTATCTTTTTTTTATATTTTTATTTAATAAATTTGATTAAATCAGGAATAATCCGATATTTTAAATATGAAAAAGTCCATGAGTCAGTTTATACGTCAGGCTTTCCAGGGGCTAGAGGTTTTGAGGATGGGCCCTTTAACAGTTGTTTTTATTGGGTTTTTTTGTACATTAACTTCATTTGCAGGTGCCTTCGAACTGAGTATTGAGCCCGTGGTAGGATATGAGCGAGTTCAACAAGTTCTACCTACTCGGCACTTTACGAACCG
>JANNCA010000232.1:0-1608 GCA_031386075.1 Oligoflexia bacterium | reverse complement strand
GGATCAGAGTATTTTTTGTTTGGACTAGCTCAGGGTGTCTACTTGATTGTCACTGCATTGAGAGTTACTGTAAGGTGGCTGCCGCTCTCAATACAACCCCAGATTTTTGGATCAATGCGCAAAAAGGTATTGATCTCTATGAGGCCGGCCATGAAGCCTCATTCTCTGATGTGAATCATGCGCTTAGATTATCTTTAGATTTTTTGGTGGGCGACAAAGTCACTGGAGAATGAAGAGTAGACAAAATCGCTGAAAAATCAACAAACTTTTCAGTTTTACTCTGTGTGATCCGAAGAGCAGGAATGAGAGGTAAGGGCAGAAGTTTTAAATCGTTCTCCAGTTTTCGGCCTGGACAGGCCGCAATCACCTGTGTTGGATTGGCCTTGTGGTTATCTGTGCCTTCTTATGCAGGCATTCTTTTGGCAGCGCCGGCGCGCCCTGTTTCTTCAGAATTCAAAGAAGAACTTCCAGACTCTAGGTTTGGTTCCCTCCCTATTCGGTCAGATATGTCGGGGAGTGATGACCATGAATATTACAGTAAAGTAGATAATAATCAGGGTAGTCGGAGGCCTGCTGGATTCGAATTTACAGATCAGACGGGGCAGGTAAAGTCGACACCTATTATTACTGAAGTGGGCACTCCGAGTTCAATGGCGAATCAGAATCCGAAGCCGTCATCGCCATCTAGAATGGGAGTACAGGAAATTGCTTTGATTGCGGGAGACTTAGGGTTTTTTCCGAAAACCCTTTTTGTTACAAAAGATATTCCAGTAAGACTATTTGTTACAGGATCGTCAAAAAAATCGTTGTGTGTTATGATGGATTTTTTTCAAATTCGAAGGCAAGTTCGTTCACAAAAAATAGAAGAAATTAGCTTTACTCCTTCTGCGGTGGGTCAGTTCCGGTTTTACTGTCCCATAAATGGGATGGAGGGAACTCTTCTTGTAAAGCAAATGAATGCCATTTCGAGTCCTTCTCGAAGGAATGCTAGTGAGAGTACTCCTCTTGGGATAGCTGAGAAGGAACCGGGGGATTAAATTCAGTGGGTGTTTTTGAAGATTCTGTGAGTACTTTCTTGGCGCCGATAAAAGAATACCTGGCGGATGATACAGTGACTGAAGTGCTCGTCAATGGTCCTAATGAAATTTTTATTGAACGTAAGGGGTTGCTTGAAAAAACTTCTGCAAAGTTCAATGACGAGCAAGCTTTACAGGCTGCTGTTAGGAATATCGCCCAGTTCGTAGGGCGGAGAATTGACGATGAAAACCCGATTTTGGATGCAAGGCTTCCCGACGGAAGTCGCGTGGCAGCCGTGATTCCTCCTTGTTCACGGAAGGGCACGACATTATCCATTCGTAAATTTTCAAAGGGGAATCCTTCTTTTGTTGATTTGATTAATCGGGGCTCAATATCTAAGGATGCCGCCCGTTTTCTGGATGTTTGTATTTATCTAGGAAAAAATATTATTATATCTGGAGGGACCGGCTCCGGGAAGACCACGTTATTAAATGTTTTAGGGTCCAGAATACCGGGCACTCAGCGTTTGCTGATCATTGAGGATTCATCAGAGCTGAAGATTAATACCGAACATGTAGTTTTTTTTGAGAC
>JANNCA010000190.1:0-3137 GCA_031386075.1 Oligoflexia bacterium | reverse complement strand
CGTCTGAAGCTTGCAGTTTCCCGCAGGCACTGGATCGAGCAACCGCTGCGCCAGCTTCAACGCACAGAAACCCGGAACGCCGATCTGCGAAATGCCGAGCCGCTTCCACTCCGCCAACAGAACCTTGTCCCAATCGTATTCTAAATTGTAGGCCACCACCTGCAGGCCACCCGCATACTCAGCGAACTTCTCGTAAACCTCCGCTGGCGGGCTTCCGTCTCGTTCCAAAATCTCACGAGTGTAGCCATGCACTCGCGATGCCTCGGCAGGAATCGCGCAACCGTGATTGAGCATTCGCCGGAATGGTTCACCGTCCTTTTCCCATCCGCACATTTTCTGCGCCGCGATATCCACGGCAAAAATTGGTTTCGCAAAGCCGGTGGTTTCGGTATCGAGAAGAATCCAATGCGGACTTTTAATCATATGAAATTTTGGTCAGGGCGTTGGATGATTCGAGGATTGATTCCAGAATGACTCCACTTTTGTAGGTTCTTTAGAGGTCGAATATCCAGTTCGACAAAATCATTGTATCCGAAATATAGAATACTGAGATTCGGAACCGCAGAGAGATCAAGATTGGTAAGTCTATTTCTAAAACAAGCAAGGAAAGTAAGATTCTTGACAGGAGAAAGATCAAGTGCTCTCAAATTGTTCTGGTTGCAATGGAGCACTGTAAGATTCTGTGTGCATGATAAATCAATTTCGCTCAACCTATTGTCCATGCAAGAAAGTGTAGTGAGATTAGGCACCGTAGATAGATCGAGTTCCGTAAGATAATTCTTATAGCAATAAAGATTTTCAAGATTCGTAACCTCGCGGAGATCCAACTTTGTCAGTTTGTTATTATGGCAGCCAAGATCTACGAGATTTGAAAGAAACGAGATATCTAATTCAGTCAAGTGATTTGATTGACATAATAACTTTCTCAGTTTTGATACGTCGGAAAGGTTCAATTCGGTGAGATTATTTTCTCCGCACGTTAGTTCTATGAGATTTGGGACCTCTGAAAGATTTAATTCATTCAGCCCATTGGATTCGCAATGTAATTCAGTGAGTTTAGGTACAGATGACAGATCGAGATGTTTTATTTTATTCGCCTTGCAACCAAGAATTCTGAGATTAGGAACCGCCGAAAGATCAATATTTTTAATATGGTTGGATTGGCATAACAGTTTCGTGATATTGGGTACCTTGGAAAGATCCAGTTCATTCAACTCGTTCAAGCTGCACGCCAATTCCTCGAGCTTCGGGACAAAAGATAGATCAAGATTAGTGAGTTGATTTCCTCCGCAAGATAGAACTCTGAGTCGGGGTAATGAGGAAAGGCTTAAATTGAGAATCTGTCCCCATCCAACCAAGAAGAGTCTCTCGACTTCGAGTCCTGTGATTGAAGGAAGATCGGAAATTGGCAGATTCTTTCGATCAATAAATAGGCTTTTGAATCGTCCACCGATTATGGAAGTGTATTCACCAACGATGACATTTGCTTCCGAACTCTCCAGCAGAATTGTCATTACATCGTTCGGCGAAATGCGGAATTCCTCGGCCCAAGCGCAGATCAGTCGATAATCTGGCCCAAACAACTCCTGTTCTCCAACCCTATGACGCATTGAAAGAACCTTGCTCGTCTGAATGTGGAGAAGTGAACGGTTGATGATTTCGCCCAAAGCAGTTGAGTTGCCGTTCGCAAGTTTTGCCAATCCCGAATCGCGCCGGACTTGCAGCCCGGTTTCCTCGCTCGATTTAGGTGATTCTTTGGACATTGAATCGAAATTTTAAAGCACATCCATCTTGTGGGATGGCTGTGCAAAATTAGTCGTTATTCAGCATTTCGTATCGCATGCCGATTTGTGCACCGGACAACGTCTCGGCCAAGTATTTGAGCGCCGCAAAAACTTCAGGCATTACATTGTCGTCATAGATATAAGTATCGACAATCTCGCCTTCATCATTTTGTAACGCTAAAATTTGGATGCCGGGGAGTTTGTTTTCTGCTCTGCCATGGGCTGCAGCTATCGCGTCTTCAGGGCAAATGCGCTTGAACGATGATTTCTTCAAATCGGTCGCTGGATTACGAGTTATTGGATATCGAAACATGACCGATGATTCGTCGGCTGCATCAACGATATCAACCATATCATCAAGATTTTCTGGGATTGCAGTCCAATCAGTTTTTGCGATGGCTCTGATCTGAGACGCATTGGCAGTGAGAATACTGCGGAATTGACGGTATAAGTGGCGAATAGAGTGGACCTTAAATATTTGTTGCTGCTTTCCATTAACATCGATTATTGGGAATTCATCGCATTGAACGTTTGGATATGTCGTGCAAAAGCGACGGTGTAAAATCGTCAGAACGGACTTCAGGTACAGTTCGTTCGCGTGTCGGTAAAGATAGAATACTGGGAGACGACTGCTGTTCAGGCCGAATCCGTTCTTGTGATCATCAGTGTCGAGGGCTTTTGCAGCTTCGTGGAACGAGTCTGCAGTAGCACCGAACCCGGAATCGAAATGGTGATCAAGCGGCATCAAAAATTCTTCGATCATGGCTATTTTAATAGGTTGAATAGGCAGAGGCTGTGAATGGGGATGGGTTTCGCATTTCAACATTTCTCGTTATAGAATTACGATTCCTCATCCCCAATCCGTCCCAGCTCGGCTTCGATTTGCTCGATGCTGGGCAGGCAGGTGTCGAGCCCGGCGTCGCCTTCGGCAATGCCGGGGCAAGCGAAGGGATACGGAGTTTGGGTGTAGGTGGATGGGTTTGCCGATGCAGGAGAGCGCGTATTCGGCGACGAGGTGATTCTGAATCGGAAAAAGTTTACCGCGAGGGCGCGGAGGTCGCGAAGGGACGCAGAGATTGCGGAGAAGTGCGGAGGTTGGACTGGCTAACAGGCGCTGGCGTTTGATTTTCACAGAGGGGGGATTAGGAGATGACGGTCAAACCTGCGGCTGCGGCCATGCGAGACTGCCGCAGGTCAAAGGTGCAGAACTCTGTCGCGCCAAGTTCCAAGGCCAAAGCCACATGCAGAGTGTCCAAAGAGCGATGAAGCCATTCTAACCCCTAATCCAACTACAGCTTCATTTGCACTTACAGTTAATAGCACTATTGCACAGCCAGTATTTATACAGGTAAT
>JANNCA010000134.1:0-13588 GCA_031386075.1 Oligoflexia bacterium | reverse complement strand
ATCGGTACAAAACCAATCGCAATGGATTCCTTTAAAGACGGAGACTGGGTCCCACTGGTGACCTCTCCAATTTTTTGAATACCCTGAGAATCAAAAAGTGAATACCCGTGCCGAGGAATTCCCCTTTCTAACATCTTCAGTCCTACCAATTGTCGACTGAGCCCCTTATCCTTCGCTCGGACAATGGCCGTTCTCCCGAGAAAATCCCCTTTATCTAATTTAACGACCCATCCTGAGCCGGACTCCAAGGGTTGAACTTCGTCGTTCAACTCGTTTCCGTACAAAGGATATTTCATTTCCAATCTTAAGGTGTCACGGGCACCTAATCCACACGGCTTCAAACCCTCAGGTACTCCCGCCGACATGAGCGCTCTCCAAACCTCCGGCCCCTTATCCCATGAAACGTA
The DNA here is from genome assembly GCA_031386075.1 of Oligoflexia bacterium. Classification (GTDB taxonomy): domain Bacteria; phylum Bdellovibrionota; class UBA1018; order UBA1018; family UBA1018; genus CAIYTD01. The sequence goes on along the minus strand of JANNCA010000134.1, from coordinate 13,181 downwards.
AATTTCAAACCCATCTTCCCCGGTATAGCCCGTTCTTGCAATAATCGCTGGGATTCCATCCAAAATATTGGACTCTAGAAACCAATAATTCTTAATTGAAGATAGAAATGCTGGGGTTATTTTAGCAAGGATACCCGCTGCCTTCCTACCCTGAATTGAAATCTGAGAGTAAGATGCACTTTCATCGATAACCCTCAAATTAAGCGAATGGGACTGCAGCTCTTTAAAATGATCCCGGACTGCAAGCATGTGCTTAAAGTCTTTTTCCGTATTACTTGCATTGACCACAACCAAAAACCGATCTACTGCTCTGCGATAAATAACAAGGTCATCCACTATTCCGCCCGGTTCGTGACACATCACGGTATATTGGGCTTGGCCTATCGCTATTTTTTCAACATTGTTGGTCACGAGATAATTCAAATACCTTTCAGCATCCGCCCCTTCTACAAGAACCTCTCCCATGTGGCTCACATCAAAAAGGCCTGCTGCGTTGCGACAAGCCTCATGTTCATCCATTACACCTGAATACTGAACAGGCAGTTCCCATCCGCCAAAGTCAATAAGTCGCCCTCCAAGGGCCTGATGTTCTTCATAAAGTGCAGTTCTTTTTAGCATTCTCTCTATTTAACCTGAGCCTTAGATACTGTCTAGGGAGACCTAAAACAATGATTTACTGATAACTCTCCAACGGCAGACAAGAACAGATCAAATTTCGGTCTCCCAAGACATTGTTTATTCTTCCCACAGAGGGCCAAAATTTACTTTCCTTGAGCCACGGAGCAGGAAATGCTGCACGCTCTCTCGAATAGGGAAGTGGCCAGTCCGTTTGAGTCACTTTCCCAGCTGTATGAGGAGCATTCTTCAAAAGATTAACTTGGCGATCTACCTGCCCCATTTCGATTTCCAATATCTCTTGTCGGATCAAAATCATGGCTTCACAGAACCTATCTAATTCTTCCCTAGACTCACTTTCGGTAGGCTCCACCATCATCGTGCCTGCAACCGGAAAAGATACGGTCGGAGCGTGGAATCCATAGTCCATCAGGCGTTTAGCGACATCTTCAACCTCTATTCCTGCGCTTTCCTTAAACTGCCGAAAATCAAAAATACATTCATGAGCTACAAACCCATTCTTACCTCGATACAAAACAGGGAAATGCGCGCTCAATTTTTTAGCTAGATAATTCGCATTCAAAATTGCGATTTGAGTCGCCCGAGTCAGCCCCTCCCCTCCCATCATGGATATATACATCCAAGAAATCGGGAGAATACTAGCACTCCCCCATGGAGCAGATGCAACAGCCCCGATCCCTAAACTTCCTCCCACACGGACTATAGGATGACCCGGTAAAAACTCAGCTAAGTGCTGAGCAACTGCGATCGGCCCCATTCCTGGCCCGCCTCCTCCATGAGGAATACAAAAAGTCTTATGGAGATTCAGATGACAAACATCAGGTCCAAATTCTCCCGGCCGGCAGAGACCAATCTGTGCATTCATGTTGGCGCCATCCATATAAACTTGCCCTCCATTTTTATGGATGATTTCGCAGAGATCACGGATAGTTTCCTCAAAAACTCCATGAGTCGAAGGATAGGTCACCATCAGTGCCGATAGATGGGCGCGAAATTCAAGCGCCTTCGCCTTTAGATCCTCGACGTTCACGTTGCCTTGATCATCACAGTCCACTACAATGATTTTCATCCCGGCCATAGCCGCGCTGGCAGGATTGGTTCCATGGGCAGACTTAGGAATGAGGCAAACATTCCGATGACTTTCACCTCTGCTTTGGTGATACTTACGAATGATCAGGAGGCCCGAATATTCCCCCTGAGATCCAGCGTTTGGCTGCAACGAAACCGCTGCGAATCCGGTAATCTCAACTAACATTTCAGTCAGTTGCCGAAGCATGATCTGATATCCTTCCACTTGTTCCACAGGAACAAATGGGTGAATTTTACCAAACTCTGGCCATGTAACCGGTATCATCTCACTCGTTGCATTCAGCTTCATCGTACAAGATCCCAATGGAATCATTGAAGTGGCTAGGGAAAGATCCCTAGATTGCAGCCGGTAAATATATCGGAGCATTTCTGTCTCAGAATGATATTTATTGAAAATGGGATGAGTTAAAAACGGAGTGGTGCGACGAAACTTCGACTGAATCACCGGCAAATCAAAAGATTGAATTAAATCTGCCACAGAGAAATTAAGTCTTTGCTTCAACCCCTCGGCAAAGACCCTCAGCAACGAATGAACATCCTTCTCTGATGTTGTCTCATCCAGAGCAATCGTCAGATTCCGGGAATGAAGAACTCTGAGATTCATTCGTTGATTTTTAGCCGCCTCTACTATAGGGGCCATTGAATCCGAATCCACAAAAATACTGAGGGTATCAAAGTAAGCAGTTCCTTTTATTTCGAGTCCCATCCGCTCAAGCCCGTTCTTGAGCAAGGATGTCATCCAATATATTTTCTCAGCAATTTTACGAATCCCCTGAGGCCCATGATAAACAGCATACATCGACGAAATAACCGCCAATAAAACTTGTGCAGTGCATATATTACTAGTCGCTTTGTCTCTTCGAATATGCTGTTCTCGTGTCTGCAACGCCAACCGAATCGCTGGTTTTCCATGAACATCCTTTGAGACTCCGACTATTCTTCCAGGAATAAGTCTTTTAAACTCCTCTTTAGTGGAAAAATAACCAGCATGCGGCCCACCATACCCAAGGGGTACCCCAAACCTCTGAGAACTCCCAACGACTACATCTGCTCCCCATTCGCCTGGTGGAACAAGTAAAGACAAGCTCAGAAGGTCGGCGGCAACTACAACCATTGCGTCCTTCGCGCGAGCTTTTTGAACAAAATCCACATAGTCGTAAATCACCCCATCAGTTGCAGGATACTGCAACAGTGCGCCAAAAATGGGCTCATTGAAATCGAAAGACGAGTGATCCCCAAGAATAATCCGAATACCCAAAGGTTCCGCTCGAGTTTCAAGAACCGCAATTGTCTGTGGGTGACAAGAATCCGAGACAAAAAATGCTTGGTTCGAATCCCGACCTTTTACTCCAAAGCAGAGACCCATGGCTTCGGCTGCGGCAGTACCTTCGTCCAGCATCGAGGCATTCGCAACGGGCAGTCCCGTCAGGTCAATGATCATCGTCTGAAAATTAAGGAGCGCTTCTAATCTTCCCTGAGCGATTTCAGCCTGATAGGGCGTATATTGGGTGTACCAACCTGGGCTTTCGAGCACATTCCTGAGTATCACTGCCGGAGTGATGCAGTTCGAATACCCCATTCCGATAAAAGACTGAAACACTTGGTTTTTAAGAGAAATCGCTTTGAGTTCACCCAAAGCGTCATGCTCACTCAATCCAAAGCCTAATTTTAAAGGATCCCGAATGCGGATCTGCTCAGGAACCGTTCGTCCAATCAACTGCCCCAAGGAAGAGAGGTCTAGTGTGTGAAGCATTTCTTCTATATCATCTGGCCTAGGACCAATATGACGAAGAGAGAATGAATCTGGATGCTGTAATAATCGTTGTCTTTCATTTGTCATCATAAAAATCTTTTCCAAAATTGTTTTAAATTAAAAAAAAGTCTTGACGTGTTTTTCAATAAACTTACTTGTGATGTGCAGCTCGGTGAGGTTAAGGTGTAAAACAGTAACATCGATTAGCACAAACACGAGATAACTCACTTACAATGCAAAATAGATCCTATAATAATCAATCATTTTCTACTACATCCAATCCAGCTAAATCTTTTTCTGGAAACTCTTCCCCATTCAATCCCGGGGGATCTATGAGTTCTGAAAATAGACCGATGCCAAAGACTGCGCCCCGCCCATCCCCGAGTTCGACATCTCAAACAGGCAGTCGGGCAAAAAATAAATCTTCAAATACCCCGGATGATTTAGCTCGAATTTTTAATTCTGCTCTGGTAGCCACTCAAACGGGAGTTAAGAGAGATTTTTCATCAGAACTTAGTGAACTTACTGAAAGTGCTTCATTTAAGGCAGTCCTAAACGCTGTCCGCCAGCTTGCATGTGTACAAGGAATACCTGAACGCCAGGCAGCTGAAGAAATCATTAGGACTTTTAAAAAATTGGATGAAATCTGGAGTAATTACATTTCCCGCGAAGGGCTCGATCGCCTTCGCTCTCCTAAATGAGCGTTCTCTTTTCATTTAAGTTTTAAGAATAAAGTCCCAAGGAATATGAACTTCACCATTCGCATCGACCATCCCTCGGGGTGGATTTGGAAATGGCCCAGCCTTGTTAAATGCGGACACAGCTGCATCGTCCAAATCTCGAGTCCCCGATTCACTCGCCAATAAGACCCGAACGATTTCACCTTGTCCGTTGAGGACCACCATCACTTTTGTAGTGTGATCCATATCACCGGCAAGCCTTCGCCCAGAACCGTAGTAAACACCTAATTTCTCCCGCAAAATAGGCACCCACGCTCGGTCCAGCCTTTCCCGAATTCTCTGATAGTAAGTATAAAAGAGATATTCGCTCGTATTCAAAGCTGTGCGATCAGACTCTCTCATTCCTTTAATGTAGTCTTCAGGCCGAGTTCCAGGCGTTGCCCACTGAGGTTGTTCACTCGCTGCAAATCTCTCAGCTGGAGTCACCTGGACCCCTAGATGACTCAAAATCTTGAGCTGCGCTTTTCGCTTTACAGTTCGGGAAGCCACCTGAGTTGACCTTCCAATCTCAATAGTTTTCTTTTGATTGACTGTCTCACGATCTACTCTCTGATTTTGCCTTCCAAGAAATACGTCAGGTTTTGCCTGATTAATTTTTTCAGCTACCTCGGATTGAACCATGCGTTTTTTCTTAAGTTCGTTTTCTATTTTCTTAATTGGCGAGGACTCCTGAGCATTCAACCATACAAGTTGATTTTCCTCTTTATGCGGCATAAGCTCCCGGGACAAGGCTATCCATCCAAAAATTAGAGCAAAGTGTATGAGTAATGAAATAAGAAAAGTGCCGGACAGACCCTAACTCCTGTGATGGTTTATAGCATCTCTGGAGAACTATCGGGACTATTCCTTATCTTCTTTAAAAAAATCATTCTGATTTTCATTTATTTTACCACTTGAAACAGAATCTACAGACTCGCTCGGCTGGGTGCCCTCAATAAAAGCCTCTCGAATAGCAGTCGAAGAATTTGAAGCCGCTAGCTTTCCGGTATTTGAGTCAATACTTTCAAATACCACTCCTGGAGGCACTACAAAATCTTCTACTGGGTAAGACCTGACAGCATCTTTCATATAGCTTAACCAAATCGGCAAGGCTGCCCGAGCACCTGTCTCACCGGACCCGATGCTCTTTTGATTATCAAATCCAACCCAAACTCCGGTGACCACTGAAGGTGTAAATCCCATAAACCACGCATCTAAATAATCATTGGTCGTTCCGGTCTTCCCAGCAGCAGCCCTCCCTAAACTTTTAGCCTCCTGTCCGGTGCCAAAAGTTACAACCTCCTTCATGAGGTGGGTCATCACATAAGCTACTCTTGGATCCAAAACCTGATCAGGATCATTGGCCAATGGATACTCAGGGAACACCACTTTAACTGCACCACCCGGCTGAACACTTGCCATAGGCACAGGCTGCTCGGAAACAATCAGTGGGGTAGCTTTTGGATCCGGAGAACCTTTTGGAGCAGGCTCCTCAAGAACTCTTCCATCTCGATCCAATACTTTAGAAATAAATATAGGAACTATTTTTCTCCCCAACCTAGGATATAAAGCGTAAGTTTTTGTCAAATCCAAAAGAGAAATAGAAGCGCTTCCCAAAGAAATCGATAGATCAGAATTAAACTGCCCATTCATTCCTAACCTTTTGGCATATTGAATGACATAAGGCACATTGATTGCCTGAACAATTTTGATAGTTGGAATGTTACGTGACTTAATGAGTGCTTGCCGAAATGTCGTATCCCCATAGAATTTCTCCTCGAAATTATTAGGTTTCCAGGTACTCATTCCGTCGGAATCCTTAAAGACAATGGGTGAATCCACAATAACTGATGCCGGATTAAACCCCTTTTCTAATGCAGCTCCATAAATAATGGGTTTAAAGGCAGAACCCGGCTGCCTTTGAGCCTGAATCGCCCGATTAAATTCCGATCTACTATAATCATAGCCCCCCACCATAGCCAAAACACTGCCTGTTTTGACGTCCATCGAAAACAATGCCCCTTGTATCAGAGGCTCTTGTTCTAAGTTAACTTGGACATCTCCGCCCATCACCGGAAGCAATGGGCCTAAATTGTTAACCAGACCGACTAAAATTACATCGCCCTTAGAAAAAACACGCGACGGCAACATTGGTTCAGGACGAGGTGCCGTAGGGTTTTTCTCGTCTTTAATAGGCTTTGCCCATTTCATTTTCTCGATACTCAACTCAGCTCTCACAGCACCGATCATGACCCTTGCTGTTTTTTTCTTATTATCAAACCCAGTAACGACAGCAGAATATACCTCTCCTGAAACTAGAAGATTCACGTCAGACTGAATTCCAGCGAAGTGCATCGCTTCTAACGCATCGATACGCCCATCTGGTAGAAAAAGTTGAAAGTGAATTTTTTTTTCGATGAGCTTAAGTCGATAATCCTCAAGAAAATGTTCAATTTCTTCAGAGTTTTTAAGATGTTGAACTGGCCCCCGATATCCGATTCTCTTGTCAACTGCGTTGAGCCCGATTTTTACGCTCTTCTCAGCAATACGCGAAAGATCAGGCTGAATCGGAACCAAAACAGTAAGGCCGTCTTCATAAACAGCTTTTTCTCCATATTTTTCAATTAAATATTTTCGGACATATTCAACAAAATAGGGGGCATATTGACTGTTTAGGTCCTGATCATGAAATATTTTCAACGGCTGGGCTGCTGCTACAAGCATTTGGGCTTGAGTAATGTACTTATTCTCCACCATTCTCCGAAGAACATAGAGCTGTCGTTCTTTAGCTTTTTTAGGATTCACCAGCGGACTATATTTACCCGGCGCCTGCGGCATTCCGGCGAGAAGTGCAGCTTCAGCTAATGAAACCTCTGAAGCGTCTTTTTGAAAATAGATTTTAGAGGCGGCCTGAACACCATATGAACCATGACCAAGATAAATCTGATTGAGATACAGATAGAGAATTTGCTGTTTAGTGAGATTGCGCTCAATCCTACTTGCAAGAATAATTTCCTTTATCTTACGATCAAAACTTCTCTCGGGTGTTAGCAAAAGAGACTTTGCAACCTGCTGAGTAATAGTACTTCCGCCCTGAACAACATGCCCAGCCTTAAAATTCGCAATACCCGCACGTAACATACTCAAAATATTAATGCCTGGATGTTCAAAAAACCTGTCATCTTCGGCAGATATAAACGCTCGAATCACATTTTCTGGCATTTTGTCGTAAGGGGTCAGATATCGTTTTTCCTTAAAAAACTCTCCGATTTCAACCACATCTTTCCCATTAGAAGTGAGCACTCGGGTCACTCCTAAAGGATGATAGTCAGAAACGGTTATGATTTGAGGCAACCCCTGAGAAAAATGCCAAATCACTACAAACGATATCAACATCACCAATACTGTACCAGTCACTCCAAGTATAAATATGCTTTTGAAAATCCAGCCGATATCTTTTTTAACATGCGTTACTTCGCTTGGCTCTTCTGCTCCGGGAAAATCCTTATTCACGGATCGTTACTCCTTTTTGAATCGGCTTCATTTTCAGAAATACCCACCAAATGTTTAATTTCCTTCAGATGCTGACCTGTAACTATCTTACCTTGAAAGACGGCATTATTCCTTTTTTTAAAATCAAATGGACTCATTCCAGAAATATCTGGCTTAAGCACCAAGTCAGCATTTTTTAACTCATCTTGTTGACTCGAGGACTCCACGTCAGTCAATACATCCACTGCGATGACCGGACCAATATCCATTGCCTTGCCTTCCTCCACAAGAAACGGTCGGCTCTGCCCAGCTGATACCGTAGCCAAAACAGCCTCCCGAATGGGCCAAACCCCTGATAAAAAGAGCCCGGGAGCGGCCATGGTCGAACGGACCGCCTCCACTGCAGGGCCTTGACCTACCACTATGAGTGCTCCAGTTTCCTGACTTCGAAATACAGTTTTGAATGGAATTTTCAATTGTTTCAAATCTTTTTTTCCAAAAATTTGACGTAACTGACGTTCAAACTTATTCCCATCCGAAGGGCCTTGATCAGACTTGGACAGAAATCCCTTTTTCTCAACGAATGAGTCTTCCTTAAATTTCATAAGCCCCCATTCAAATGAATTCATGCTTCCACTTAAACAATACATCGCCCCGATAAATCCACCTACTTCAGTTCCTAAAATAGCTCCAACTGAAATTTTGGCCTCTTTTAGAGCCTGTAAAACTCCCACGTAAGCATAGCCTCTTGCCAGACCAGGCCCCAGAACTAATACGACAGATTTGAGCTTAACCGGATCTGGACCATAAGAAGGCCCAGGAATGGGGGGCACAGGCCCAAAGGCTTCTGGTGGCCCCATGGCCTCAGAAGGGCCTAAAGGAACAGTGGAAGGCGGAATCCCGCCCCCAAACGGAAATTGCCTGCTTTGACGGACTGATTGCCGGGAAGTCGCACAACCTGACACAAGTGCGAATGCAAAAATAACCCCAACTCTTAAGAAAAGACTTCTCAGTACCTTCAATTGAATTTCCAGTGGGCCAAAAACTCTTGATTCCCTGACGCTCCCGTTATGGGAGACTCCATTAGACCCAATCGATTCAGACCCAAAGCTTTGCTCCCTTGGGTCACTCGCTCTACTGCTTCTATTCGATCATGATCTGAAGTCACTATACCCCCTTTGGCCACTTTTCCATAGCCCACTTCAAATTGAGGCTTGATCAAAGTAACCCAATCCGTGTGATGGCCGGCAAACTGGCATAAAGCTGGCAAAATTTTCTCTAGAGAAATAAAAGAAACATCTACAACGATTAAATCTACTTTCTCTCCTACCTGCTGAAACTCCAGATACCTCGCATTCACCTTTTCTTTCACCAGAACCCTTTTATCGCTTCTAATTGCCCAGTCCATTTGACTGTGGCCCACATCGATCGCGTGAACTCTCAAGATCTGGTTCAATAGTAAAACGTGGGTAAACCCGCCCGTTGAGGCACCTACATCCAATCCTACTCTACCTGCAACGAGAATTCCAAAATGATTCAATGCCGCAGCCAATTTTATTCCACCCCGAGAAACATAAGGATGGTCTATCCCTCTCAGTCGCATAACTACCGCGTCATCAAAAGAATGGCCGGGCTTTACACTGGGGGAATCATCTACCAATACATTGCCGGCTAAAATAAGACTTTGCGCCCGCTCCCGCGTCGCGGCAAATCCACGCTCGACCACAAGTTGATCTAATCTTTTTTTTGCCATCCTCTATCTCTCATTTGTTTTAGTTGAATAATTTAGTATAATTTTTTAAAATTTAGCATAGCCTGGAGCCGATCACAGAGCGCGGAAACTGATACTCCCTCTAAATTTTCAAGTTCAGATGTAGATCCGTGCTCAATAAAATGGTCACCATATCCCAAAATAACTATTCCAGCACTTCGCAACTGCATGCCCATTGCAGCCCAAAGTGCCTGACCAAATCCACCGTAAACCATCCCGTCTTCAACACACAGAATCTGAGCCTGGGGATGATTAGACAATATTTTCAACAATTCACTTGATATCGGTTTCGCCTGGATAGTTGATAAACAAGAAATATGATCGCCCTTCGGATCAATCAAATGAACAGCCTCTACTACCCGTAAGGCTGCGCTTCCCAGTCCAATCGCTATAATTCGAGGAAATTCCGCACGCTGATGCCACCTTACAAAATTTGTAAGCTCAAGGTTCAGGTCCTCAAATCCCTCGCCCCGAGGATATCGAATAGCTAGGGGGCCATCCGAATGAATCGATTGTTTCAAAAGCCTACGGAGGTCTTCGTAACAAGACGGTGCTGCGACAGTCAAATGAGGAACCATTCCTAAATAAGATAAATCAAAAACTCCATGGTGAGTTGGACCATCTTGACCCACAATGCCGGCCCGATCAATGGCGAAAGTCACCGGAAGATTTTGCAGGGCAACATCATGAATAATTGAATCTATGCCCCTCTGAAGAAAGGTACTATAAATAGCTACAAATGGCTTCATTCCTTGAGCGGCTAGTCCTGCAGCAAAGGTTACAGCGTGAGATTCAGCAATGCCCACATCAAAAAATCGGTCTGGGTATTTTCTTGCAAAATCCCTCAGCCCAGTGCCTTCAGTCATAGCTGCGGTAATGGCAACAATTCGTTGATCACTTTCCGCAAGTTCACAAAGAACTTCTCCGAAAATTTGACTATAGCTTTTAGAATTTTTTTTGACCTTCGAACTTACCGAATCTAATTGCATCGGCGCTACGCCATGGTATGCAGTTGGCTTTTCCTCAGCTGGAGGGTAGCCTTTTCCTTTTTGAGTTCGGATATGAAAAAGAACTGGCTTCCCTGAATCAGTTTGGCGAATGACCCGTAGTGACTCAATTAATGTCCCCAAGTTATGTCCATCGACAGGCCCCACATATTCGAAGCCAAACATATCAAAATATCTGGGTGCCCCTCCTTCTTTAAAAATTTCAAACAAACTCCCAACATTTCCAGAGATGGACATTTGATTGTCATTCAATACAACTAAAAGGGGTCCTAGGCCAGGCGTACGAAAATGATTCATGGCTTCAAACGCAAGTCCAGCCGTCAATCCTGCGTCTCCGACAATCGCCACAGTCCAATGAGCGGCCAAAGCAGAATTTGCCCTCCCTCTCATTTGCCCCTTTTCCCCATTTTTCCAGGCAATTGCTAAAGCTGCTGACAGGGCAGTGCTACTGTGGCCGCCACCAAAAACGTCGTGTGGGCTTTCCGACCTTCGGAGAAAACCAGCCACACCACCCAATTTCCTCAATGTACCGAAATTTTCCCAACGCCCACAGATCATTTTATGCGCGTAGGCCTGATGCCCCACATCCCAGACCAACGAATCCTTTGGAGATTCAAAAACCGAGTGGAGCGCTACCGTCAGCTCCACTGCCCCAAGACTGGCTCCTAAATGACCCCCATTTGTTAAACAAGTACTCAGGATGGATTGCCGAATTTCGACTACCACCTCATCCAGTTCTTGCAAACTGAGTCCACGAAGATCTTCTGGGCCACGAATGAGAGAATTGAAACGGCTCACGACTTCGTTCGAGCACCTGAGAAAGGCTGCAACTCGACTTCACCCGTAGCATCTGACTTCATCAGAATTTCCACTCTCTGTTCAGCAGTGCTCAGAAGATTTTGGCACATACGAGTGAGCTTTATTCCCTCTTCGAACTGCTTAAGAGAGTCCTCAAGGCTCAACTCACCACCTTCTAATTTTTTTACTGCGGTTTGGAGTTGCTCCAAAGCCGTTTCAAAACTCAGTTTTTCTTGATCCATAAATAAGTATTATCACCCCACCCCTCAGAATCTCAAGAATTATTACGATGGAAAGCCCCCATCTTTTTCCCCTGGCACTGCAATCCAGAACCCCTTGGGTAATGGGCGCTGGAGATCCTGTACATCTGCGTTGAAGACTCGAAATTCTTCTATGGAAATTCCATATGTTAAGGCTGCGCCCAAACCCGTTTGTCGCTCGCCCAGTTGGCGAAACCCGACAGATTTTACGGCAGTGTCCGGAAGGTTTCCATAGAAATTTTCCCGATACGCCTCAATATAAACCATGGCTAAAAATTCTGAATAATAATTTCTACTTGCAAAACCAAGTGCTGGACTGGAACCTTCACCCCTGAAGAGATAGGAAATTTTAGAGAATTTAGTTTTTCCCTGATCAAACACAGGCAAATTCTTCAGTCCGTGATTATAGGCAATAATTGCCAAAATCCAGTCACCAAAATAACTGTAGTTCCATTGCAAGAGCTTCCCAGCAGCAATCGTTGCCTTCAAAGGCGAAAGCCTCTCGTCCACATGTTTAACTGAATCCATCATTAAATATTTTTTAGCCGAAGCAGGCATAAATTGCCAAACGCCCAATGCTCCTACCTTCGAAAGCGCCCTTGAATTAAACAGGCTTTCCACCAAACAAAGCCGGGTCAATTCCAATGGGAGGCCCATTCCTCTAAAAATCTCCTCCATTTTAGACAAAAAAGGTGCCTCTTCTATCAGACCCTCAATCAGGTTATCTCTCTGGCCCCTTTGAGTCTTTAAACCCTTTGCTAGCACAAGAAAATCTGTGTGAATTTTTAGCCTTTTAACTTTTCTTAAAATTTCAGTTTCTTCGTAAGAAAACCTGCGATTAACTGACGAACGATTAGCCAAACTAAGTAAAGCATTTTTATATTTATCAAACGATATTTTTACTTTATTTAAAGGAGTATTGTCAGACTCAGCGGGATCATCTAAATCAATGACGGTGTAAATTAAATTAAGATGACTACTGTCGAATATTAGTATTTGTCTACTTGAATATTCAGTATAGACCTTGAACCAAAACCCAACGTCATTTCTAATTTCAATTGGAATTTTAAAGTCTTTCACCCGATGCTCTGGGTCATTCATGACAGACTTAATTCGGGTTGATGTAACTGAGGGATCGTATAAATTACTCAATGAACTAAATTGAATTCTCTCAACAGACCCTAATTCGAGGCATTCCATTTCAGTCCATGCCACACCCCGCTGATATGCTGCATGAGCCGCTATTGGGCAAAGCAGCAGGAGAGTGCCCCCTATAAAGCTAGTCCAATGATTTAAATAGTGTTTACGCCCCTTAGGACTAAAATTGACTAAAAATAGAGACATACTCCATCAAAATGCAAGACCGCATCCATTTAACTTTAGGCCAAAGGACTGGATTTTCTCTCCCTAGACTACTCCAAAAACTGGCTAAAAATAGTTCAGTTGACTTGAAAAAAGTCAAAAAGGCCCTTCAACAACAATTGACCTTCCGCCATTCGCAAGAGGCCAAGTCAGCGTCAAAGTGGACCAAATCTTCTTGCCTGTGTCGTCGCTGACGCTCGTAAGAGCCAGTCCAGACCCAACTCTTCCAATGAATCTTGTTCTATTTTTACCTAAGAACTCACCCTCTTTGACTTCATCATACGGAGAATCTAC
>JANNCA010000131.1:0-2344 GCA_031386075.1 Oligoflexia bacterium | reverse complement strand
TCCAGGGTAAAACTGAAACAGCTCCTAGAATGGGTAATACAAAAATCGACATCTTGGACAAAGAGGCAATTCTACGTAAAAATTGAATATTAGTTAAAATAGAGAGACAAATAAAAGGATATATAAGTGAAAAATAAAACGCCGTAACGGGATGGGTACCAATGGTAAGTGTAGTCAAAAGAACTGCAACCCCAAAATAGTACTCTCGATCCTTCGCTTGAACATTTTCCGCAAGAACGAGGATCCAAGCACAGACGCTTGACGTCATAAACATCACACCAAAAAACTCGGTTAAGGCACCCCGGTTATAGAGATTGGTCAGAGGATAGATCGCCCAATGCACAAGGCATGCTACAACCCTAGAATGTCCGATTGAAGCTCCTGTGGATTGAATGGCTTTTTTGGTCAGCTGAAATTGAATGTAAGAAACGAAAATGACCGCTAGTCGCATGACCAAGCCTGCACTGAGCACCAGCGCAGGCACGGAGAGCATTGGGAAAAATAAGAAGCCATAAAAAACGGGGAAAGCAGCTCCGATACTGTCCGGCTTCACAAGAATTAACGGACTATCCAGATGTTGCCTCAAATATTCAGCATGATAAGCTAAGAGCCAGATTTGATTGGCCCAATCATAATAAAAATTAGCACAAAGTGGATTTAGAATAACAAAAGGAAACACTACAGCAATCCACTCATAAAAAAGTTGAAACTTTCTAGAAGTTTGCATACCTTCAATGAACTTGAAAAAAAGAGGAAACTCAATGATTTTAAATGGAAAAGTGATTTTAGTTACCGGCGGAACAGGCTCGCTCGGAAAGACCTTCGTCAGAAGAGTCTTATCGGGAGAACTCGGAACACCTAAAAAAGTGATTGTCCTCTCACGAGATGAAGCCAAGCAACATGAGATGCGTATCGCCTACTTACACAGAAAAATCGTAACTGATGAGGTCATTTACCGCAACTTTCTCAATGTTCTTGAATTTAGAATCGGTGATGTTCGAAACTACGCTGACGTATGTTCTGCAATCCGGACGGCAGACATTGTAATCAATGCAGCTGCTCTCAAACAGGTGCCTGCTTGTGAGTATTTCCCACAACAGGCGATTTTTACCAACTGCCTAGGCGCGATCAACATAGTCAGAGCCATAGAAGAAAATGACTACCCAGTTCAAACAGTTTTAGGAGTGAGCACCGACAAAGCCTGCAAGCCAGTGAACTCTATGGGACTCACGAAGGCTCTTCAAGAACGTGTTTTTATTTCTGCCAATGTGTTGAATCCAAAAACGCGATTTATTTGTGTACGTTACGGAAATGTCCTTGCCTCACGAGGATCTGTCATTCCCCTATTCCATGACCAAATCAAACATGGAGGCCCCATCACCATCACAACTTCAGATATGACGAGATTTCTCCTCAGCTTAGATCAAGCAGTAGATACAGTATTTGCCGCTCTAAAAGATGCGCAAAGAGGGGAAATCTATATCCCCCGTGTACCTTCAGCATCTGTCATGAATATTGCCCAAGCTCTTATTAATAGCATCAAGGACGGAAAAAAAATTGAAGTCAAAACTACCGGAATACGGCCTGGAGAGAAAATTCATGAAATCTTGATTTCAGATGAAGAGGCCCCCAGATCGATTGAACGAGGAAATTATTACGCCATTCGCTCCATGCTCCCTGAAATCACTCCAGATACCCCATCAAACTCCACAGAAAAACTTCACACACTCACTCAGGAGTTTAGCTCTGCCGACAACCTCCTTGATTTCCCGGCTACGATTGCCTTATTGAAATCCCATCAATTGATGGTTGACCAGGAATTAGGGTTAGATCAGAACGAGATGCTCCGATGAAAATCGGGATAACAGGGTCTAACGGACTTCTGGGGTGGCACCTGCGGTGCTTCCTAAAAACGATCCCTGGAATCAGCATTCTCCATGCCGACCGGTCAACTTTTGATCACCCAGATCAACTCGAAGAATTTGTACGGAATAGCGATGCCATTGTTCACCTGGCCGGAATGAACCGTGGCGATGAACAAGAGGTTGCAAATACAAATGTTGATTTGACCCGAAAACTGATTCAGGCCTGCGAAGCGAATTATAAAAATACCCAGAAGAAACCTCACTTAGTATTTTCATCGTCTACTCATATCTATCGAGACACTCCTTACGGTCAGTCCAAGCGAGTAAGCACCGACCTATTTCAGACGTGGTCGAACCAAGCCGGCTCGGGGTTCACAAATATCGTATTTCCACATCTATTTGGAGAAGGAGGAAAGCCTTTTTATAACTCAGCAGTTTCCACTTTTTGTTACCAGCTCGCTCTCGGAGAACAGCCCACT
>JANNCA010000111.1:0-16923 GCA_031386075.1 Oligoflexia bacterium | reverse complement strand
GTCGTTTTTTTCTACAAAGGTTTTTGAGTAGGCTTCGACCTCGTAGCCAGATGTCACTACGAAGCCACCCAGATAGTCTAATCGTCCACTGGTATGGGGCGCGACATAATCAGCCAGACAATGGTAGCAGGGCTCCTGCTTGGATTTCTCTTGGGTAATTTTTTCTTTTTGCTGTCTCAGGAAATGAACGGTTTGCAATAAACTAGATCGGGATGAATCTGAATAGACTTCGACATCATCGCCCCGACTGTTGGCTGGCCACATTCCCACGACCGCCCTTGCACGGAATCGTTTATTTTGGATAATGTCCTTCAACATCTTTTGACCTTCATTAAAAAGTTCGGTCGCTTGCTGGCCCCACTTTTCACTGGTCAAAATTTTTGGATAAACGCCCTTGAGTTCCCAAGTCCAAAAAAAGGGAGACCAATCAATGTAGGTAGCAATTTCATCCATTGGAAGGTCTTCAAACTTCTGAATACCCAGTTGTGAAGGCACTGCAATTTCGGCGGTAGCCCAGTCGGTTTTAAAAGACTTCTCACGAGCCACATGAATTGGAATCAGCTTGGCTCGATTAACAAGAGATTCTTGATGTCTTTTTCTGGAAAGTTCGTTTTCTTTCTTCATGTCTAAGATATAAGCTTCTCGGGTGTTCGGATTCAAAAGGCGATTGCACACTCCTACCACAAGCGAAGCATCACCGACCCGCACGACCGGCTGTTCATAATGAGGAGCAATCTTGACCGCTGAATGAATGCGACTGGTGGTAGCACCTCCAATCAACAGTGGAACCTTGAAACCCAACCGCTGCATTTCTTTGGCATTGTGAATCATCTCGTCTAGAGACGGAGTGATCAGGCCACTCATTCCAATGATATCTGCTCCCTTTTCTAGGGCAGTTTCTAGAATTTTCTCACAAGAAACCATCACTCCAAGATCAATCACTTCGTATCCATTACAGGCTAACACCACACCTACGATATTCTTTCCAATGTCATGAACGTCGCCCTTGACTGTTGCAATAACAAAGACGCCTTGCTTACGTGCGTTCTTATTTTTTGCTTTTTCCTCTTCCATGAAGGGATTGAGATAGGTCACTGCCTTCTTCATGACGCGAGCGCTTTTGACGACTTGAGGCAGAAACATCTTCCCTGCGCCAAAGAGTTCGCCCACCACTTTCATTCCGTCCATCAGTGGCCCCTCAATCACATCGAGAGGGGCGCCGTACTTCAGGCGGGCCTCCTCTGTGTCCTCATCGATATAGGTGACGATTCCCTTGACGAGGGCGTGAGAGAGCCTCGCCTCGAGTGACAGACCTCGCCAAGCTTCGTCTAATTTACCGATCCCCTTATCTGTACTTTTTTGCCCTCTAGCTTTAATCTGTTCTGCATATTCAACAAGCCTCTCCGTTCCATCAGAGCGGCGATTCAGGAGGACATCTTCCACTCGCTCTAAAAGGTCTTTCTCCACATCTTCGTAGACAGCGAGCATACCGGCATTCACGATCCCCATGTCCAAGCCTGCGCGAATGGCATGATAAAGAAATGCACTGTGAATGGCTTCACGAACGACGTTATTGCCGCGAAATGAGAAAGAAACGTTGCTCACCCCACCACTCGTCAACGCTCCTGGACAACAGGCTTTGATCTCTCGGACTGCTTCAATAAAATCCACGGCATAATTATTATGCTCATCCATTCCGGTTGCCACCGTAAGAATGTTTGGATCAAAAATGATATCCTGAGGGTCGAAAGAAGCTTGATTCAGCAAAAGATCATAGGCCCGCTTGCAGATACGCACTTTGTCGGCCTGGGTGGCCGCTTGGCCCTTTTCGTCAAACGCCATAACGACGACCGAAGCTCCGTAACGCTTGACTAGCTCGGCTCGATTCAGAAAGGCCACTTCGCCTTCTTTCAAGCTGATCGAATTCACAATACACTTGCCTTGAGAACACTTTAGACCTGCCTCAATGACTGACCACTTGGAGCTATCTATCATGATGGGCACTCGACAGATATCGGGTTCGGCCGCAACCAGATTCATGAATCGGGTCATGCAGGCTTCGCTGTCTAAAAGTCCTTCATCGAAGTTGATATCAATGATATTAGCCCCATTTTCAACTTGTTGCCGGGCTACGACCAGAGCCTGCTCAAAGTTCCCCTCCACAATGAGTTTTTTAAAAGCAGGAGAACCTGTCACATTCGTTCGCTCCCCCACCATCAGAAAAGGACGCCCACCCGCGCTACTGATTTTAAGGGGCTCAAGTCCGCTCAAATGGGTGGCTGGTTCCTGCTTTGGGATTTGACGCTGTGGAATGGTTTTTAGTTTTTCTGCAATAGCGTGAATATGGGCAGGGGTTGTTCCACAGCAGCCTCCCACTAGATTTACGAATCCTGCCTGAGCAAATTCGACCAACAAAGACGAGGTGTCTGCTGGAGTCTCATCATACCCAGTGTCGCTCAGTGGATTCGGCAACCCAGCGTTCGGATAGCAGCTGACGTAACAATCCGAAATCCTAGAAAGTTCCGCAATGTAGGGCCGCATTTCTTTCGCCCCTAAAGCACAGTTAATTCCTACACTCAAGGGTCGGGCATGCCGAACGGAATTCCAAAACGCCTCAACGGTCTGGCCAGAAAGAGTTCTTCCAGATGCGTCTGTAATCGTTACTGAAAGCATGACAGGGAGAAGAACAGGATGCTCATCTTGAAATTTTTCAATAGCAAAAATGGCGGCCTTTAAATTTAAAGTATCGAAGACCGTCTCCGCAAGAAGAATATCCACCCCTCCAGCAACCAACCCTTTGATTTGCTCAAGATAATTATCCACCAGTTGATCAAAAGTGGTCGCCCTGTAACCTGGATCATTCACGTTAGGCGAAAGCGAACAAGTACGATTAGTTGGACCTATGGCCCCAGCTACGAAGCAAACCCGCCCCGGATGAGCTCGCATGACTTCTACGCAGCATTGTTTAGCAATTTCGGCCGATTTACGGTTCAACTCAAAAACAATTCTCTCCAGGCCGTAGTCCGATTGTCCAATTTGAGTACCACTGAAGGTATTGGTTTCGATAATGTCTGCACCTGACTCCAAATACTGACGATGAATTTCCTTGATAATATCGGGTCGGGTCAGGCTCAAGAGGTCGTTGTTTCCCTTGAGGTCCTTGGGGTGATCCTTGAACTGAGTGCCCCGAAAATCTGCTTCCTCAAGTTTATACCGTTGAATCATCGTCCCCATCGCGCCATCCAGAAAAACAATCCGTTGGCACAGGAGTTCACGAAGCAAATGAGTCGCTTCAGATTCCTTTTTTTTTCGGGTCATGGAATCTCTTTCTTAGAGTAGGGACAGGGTGGGTCCACGTGTTATTTTATTTTAACCCTCGAAGGTTATTGTAAACTCCGCCTTGTGTCAATTACGCCAAAAGATAACGTAAGTTGCCCAATTCGATCAACAATAGAATTCTTTTGGCAGTAACCGTGCCCCCACTGCTTGTTGATTGAGTTCCTAAAATAGCTATTTTTAGTCAAATCAAGTCACAGTTAAATACCTATTATCAATTTAAATAAATCACTTTTAAAGTCTATGGCTTTAAATCGAGCGGCTGAAGAAGAACCTAAAGGTCTAAAAAATACCCCTTGATCCGCACAACTAGGATCCTTAAGCCTGACTTAGACCCCTCCATACAGACAGTGTTGAGTCTAAAACTTGCAAAACATTGTTGGTTGCAACCTTTTGGTGTTTCCAATCCCGCTCAAAAGCGAGTGGCAAGGAATGAGACTCGTGAAAGAGAGAATGTTCACTCAAGGGCTTTCCTTGAAATCAATTTTATTAGCCATAAGTCTAATATTTGAAGAGCGTTTTTCAGGGTCTTTCTGCAGCATCTTGTTACTCGATGAGGATAAACTTCATGTTCTGCAAGGAGTAGCCCCACATATTTCTTCAAAATACATGGGCGCTATCGATGGAATGTCTATTGGGCCTTCAGCAGGTCATATAGGAGTCGAACTCAAGGTGATAGACGATCGGGCTCTCATTTGTGTCAAAGACGATGGGCCTGGCATCCCCAAGGAGGAACTTCCTTTTATTTTCAATCGTCGCTGGAAGTCTCAACATGGAACCTTTCAGAACAGTACAGGACTGGGGCTCTACATTTCAAAAAATATAATAGAGAAACAGGGGGGTAAAATATGGGCAGAGAGTCGCAGTCCCCTAGGAACTACCATTTCCTGCACTCTTCCGGGAGTCACTACGTCCGTAAAGAAATTAGCCACATGAGTCCATTCACTTCAATCTTATGAAAGGACTGACCCAACTCTAGCTTTCAAGAAAATGTTTTCGTGCTCGGGATCCAAATCTTTAGCGCCGAAAAGCATTTTCTTGAAAGCCTTGACCTAAAAGGGAATCTTGAGATCTATAGAAACACCTGTTTCGCCGTCTCCTTTGTCAGATCACCCTCTTGGACTCAATTTTGATTTCAGAACAAATATGGAGCTTTCGAAAAAAAAGAAACCCTCTTCCGCCAGGAGCCACCCGTTCACTCAAACGGAACCTACGCTCTATGAGTTCTTACTAAAGAATCAAAAATAAATTTTAGCTATGACCGAAAAGAAGTCGCTCGATTTGGCGGGCGCCCGTCCAAGTTCAGAGCAGTTGAAGCGTGGCCTTCGCATTTTCTACAAGCACATCACCGAGGTACTCCGATCCGAACGACAGGATGCCCAAAGTTTTGAATCCAATCGAGACGCTAGTATTGCAGCCATCCAGGAATGCGACGAATCGACCTTCAGTCAAGCAGCTGACCAACCAGACGAAATCAATCTAACGAAAGAAGCGGGCCTTCACGGAACGGAACTGATCAAGTTGGGCTATACACTTTCCCATGTGGTGCATGCTTACGGCGCCATGTGTCAGTCTATTGCCGAACTTGCGACGAGGAAACACGTCTCCATTACCGCTACTGAGTTTCATGATCTGAACCAATATTTCGCTCCAATTGATTCAAAGAGGGACAGTCGGTTTTGAGGGAAGTACTGGGCAAGTACTAAAAAAAAGCATGAGACGGATTGAGTAACTGATTGATCTGTCACTGACGGAAGTCAGGGTGAATGTGGGCTTAGAATTACACACCGAAACTGTTCAAGTGTTGCAACTCTTAGATCAGATCATAGTGACCGCAGAGGTCGAAGCTCGATAAAAAATCAAATCCTGGAGATCAAAGTCGATCCGACTTTGTTTTTTGAAGTAGACCAACAGCTCATTTACTAGGCCGTGTCTAATGTCATTCAGAACGCACTTAAATTCACTCACAACGGCGGAAGAATTCAGGTCCGAGGCACCTTGGTCAATAAGCACATTGATATTGATATTGAAGATGAGTGTGGCGGCCTTTTATCTGAAAAAGAAATTTTTCAGCCGTTTATTCAAGGGAATGAGAACCAAAAAGGGCTTGGCTTGGGTCTTACTATTGCTCACCGAGCGATTTTCCTCTGTCACGGTACGATTGAAGTGCACAATCTCCCAGGAAAAGGCTGTATTTTCAAATTCACTTTACCCAAGAAGGCTGACTCAGAGAGATTAGATGCTAAATCTGTAGCCTGAAAGCATGTAATGAAATGCAAAAAAGTATTCATCATTGAGGACGACCCTGGGATTCGAGAAGTCTTTGAGACAGCTTTATCGTAAAACAGTTTTGTGAAGCAGAGGATATGATCAACTAAAAATGGGCATAGGAAGCACTGATTCCAGGTAAAAATAATTGGCTAAATCAATTTTTCATCTGAATATCCTGAAGGCTGAATATCACCGAAGCGCTGGGAGGCGCACAAGGCGGACAGACCGTCCGCATCGGGGCCCGAACTGATCAGTGTCGAAAATTTAATGTCACCCCACTTCATGCCGCGTTGGATATAATAGCCATAATAAAGATCCTGAGCCTGACTTAACCTCCAAATTTGGGTGGGCCCCAACTGCTCCATTTGCCTCGCATAACGATAGTGATCCGCTAAGCAGAGCAAGGTCTCTAAGATTTTACCTTGAGCCTCACATCCCCTTCCGGAGACACCCGAAGGATTCTTCCGAAGGTCAGATCGTTGGCCTGACCATTGATCCGACCGTTGGTCTGATAAGACTAGCGCGTAATAAGGTGGGCGAGCCTCTCGAACAGGAAGTAAGAAGTAAAAAAAACCCTGAAAAGCTGAGCACTTCGAGAGTGACTCTCGTACAAAGATTTCGTTCAGCTTTTCTCCCACCAAATCTGAGACCTGTGTTCCACGTCCGACGAATTCAAAGCTCGGAGTATTTCCGACTTGACCTTGGGTCCTCACTCGATCTCCCAAACGGTACCGCATAAAACCGCCGAGCGGACTGACCACCACCTCGTATTCAGTTTGATCCTCCAATTGATGTAATAGTTTGATCTGCCCTTGATCATCGATAAACTCAAAGAAGACTTGGTCGACTAGAGGAACCGGGTACGGCATTCCGACCAGAGGAAAAGTCAGAGGCGACTCTGTCGCTAATAGCCCCTTTCCTTGAAACAGAACGCCGGGGAAAAGTGCCTTCAGTTCTTTTGCAAAAGGTCTAGCCCCCGCATCCGCCCAGCAGGAAATCCACTTGAGGGACGGCCAAATTTGCCTCCAATTTTGAGACACGGCAGAGCGGTTCCCATCTGAAAGGATTAAATTGAGTCGATCTCTCGATACAGGATAAAAATTAAATCTGAGCCCGCCCCGTAAAACTTTTCCAGACCGGAGATCTTCTGCCATCTGAAATCGATATTTACAAATGAAATCCAATAAAGCTGTAAAATAGGAAGGATTCCATATCGAAACAATCTCTAATCCTTCCGCCGCAAGAAGAGCACAGCAAAGGACCCATCGATAATCGGTTGGGTTCGATAATTTTTTTATATTAAAAGGGTTTACCAAGAAAGCAGAAATCAGTAACTGAACGGGTGCTGGAAGATAGTCGGAGTCATCCTCAAGTCCTATAGCCACGCCCAGATCCGTTTTTACTTCTTTCCCAAACGCAGGCGACACGCTCATGAAAATTTTTCCAGTTGAGAACCGAGGCCCATTCGTCAAAATATCTCCAATCCAGAGGCAGGCCATTTTCCCAAATACAGTTTTGAGATTTTTTGAGTATGGAATATATTTTGATGGCCCACTACTTCCCGATGTTTTTTCGTAAAACAACACCGGCGCGCTGACAACCACAGGGTCAGTAGTTAACCTTTGCCGTTGAATCCAGGGTTCAAGATCGCTGTATTCAACGCAAGGAACTTGGGACTGAAACTCTTCTAAAGTCTCAGTCCCCAAGATCCCCAAAAACTGACCATACTCAGTTCGGGCCAAATCCTTGACTAATTTTTTAAGCAGATGAAGCTGTGCATTCTTGGGACATTCTAATTTATGACGAAACGACTTCAGATAAAAAACAAGCCCCCATTGCAGCAGTTTTTGTAAAAATTTAATTTTCAAGCGAATACCTTCTTTTTAATTTGAAACTCGCAAGCAATTGTGAAAAGTAGCGGAATCATGCGGAACATTCACTTTGCGCACTTTGGAGACAAATTGCGATTTTCCTCCGTCTCGCTGGCTGAAGGCTCAAATCTTTCCGAGCATTTAACTCCCCTCAACTCTCCTATTCTCTTTGGATGCCGTACGGGAATCTGTGGCACTTGCCTAGTCGAAATTATCGAGGAGTCCGGCGGTAGCCTCCACCCGAAGACCCCCGAAGAGGAGGATCTTCTTCCCCTTCTGGCACCGAGCTGCACTCAAGCCAGGCTAGCCTGCCAGATCAGAGTGTCTGCAAACCTGACCCTTCGCCGTTTGGAGCAAGAATGAAAGGGTATCCTTGAATGAAGCTCACCCACTTTTGGTACGTAGTAGCAGAATCTAAGGAGTTAACAGCGAAGAAGGCCCTTTCACGAACTGTCCTCGGGGAAACCATCGCCCTTTTCCGAGGCCCTGACCAGAAGCCGGTAGCGCTCTTGGATCGCTGCCTTCATCGAGGTTCTCAAATCTCTGGAGGGAGGGTGGTGGATGGCTGCCTGCAATGCCCCTACCATGGATGGACCTACGATCCCACGGGTAAACCGGTGCAAATCCCTTCAGAAGGACCTGGCCCCAGTCGGACCCATCGCCGTCCTCAAAAAAAATTCCCAACCCTTGAACTTCAAGGATTCATCTACGTATGCCTCGAAGACTCTGGGGATCCTCTCGTCATTCCTTTCAAAATGCCTCACTATCGAGAAAAAGGATGGCATACAATTCGACTTCAGAATCACTTCAAGGGTTCAGTCATCCATTGTGCTCAAAATTTTGTAGATATTCCTCATACCGTTTTCGTCCACCCCAGAATCTTTCGGACTCACCAATACCAGAAACTCGGGGCCACAATCACTCGTGAAAACGGATCCGTCGTCGTCCACTATCATCGAGAAACCTCTAATTTTGGAATTTTTTCGTGGTTCTTGAATCCCAGCGGGGATGAAATTCGACACACTGATTCCTTTCACATGCCGAACGTGACGAGTGTCGAATATCTCTTCGGGAAAAACCGAGTTTTCTATATTACTTCGCAGTCAGTTCCGATCAATCACACAGAAACCCTCGTTTATACGGACCTCACTTTTAATTACGGAATTTGGAGTCGCCTGGCTGCCCCCATCATCAAAAGACAGGGACAAATGATTATTGATCAAGACATTAAAATTCTAGAAAATCAAATGCGAACGATTCAGAAACATGGCAATAGCTTCATGAATTCCCAAGCGGATGCGATCCATTTGCAAATTGAATCTATTCAAAATGAACTGGATAACGGCAGGGATCCTCGTGCCTTGAGTAAACGAACTCAAGAAATCGAATTTTGGATATGATTGTATTTTCTTTTTTTGTGTTATTGGCGGTAGCTACCTTTGTTTCTCGATCCAACCGAAACTCTGCTCTGAACCGAAGTCGAGAGGAGTGGATTCTCGATTCGCTCGGCCTCTTTATGCAAGGTGGGGTCATTCCAGCGCTTCAAATCGGACTCAGTCAAAAAATCTATTTTCACTGGATCCCCTCACTCAAGGGTGTCATTCACTTGAGCAGCGTTTGGGCTTTTGTACTAAACTTCGTGGGGGTCGACTATATTTATTACTGGAATCACCGCTTATTACACCAAAAAAGGGCTTGGCCATTCCATGTCGTTCATCATGCAGCGATCCGGTTCGACTTTCTCATGTGCAGTCGGAACACTCTCTGGACACCGTTTCTGATCATTTACGTTTGGGTGAACGCTTTCTTCATCTATTCATTGAGCGATCCTTTCCCATTTATCTTAGGAGCTTCCGTTACCGCAGGGTTAGATCTGTGGAGACACACCCGGTTTAGTCCCCAATCTGGGGTTTTACATTCCCTTCTGTCTCCAGCACTCATTCTACCCTCAGACCACGCGGCTCACCATCGGAGCCACACCCAGGGTGTCAACTTTGGAGCTAATTTGAACCTTTGGGATAGGCTCCACCAAACTTTTTTGCGGGATCCAGATCCCCATTCGATTCATAAATTCGGGTTTCCCCTCCCCCTCAATCTCCGCCTCCAAATTTTCTGGCCCTATCAGCAGCATCTGCCGAATTCAAAATACTCACAGCACCTGAGGACACCTCAATGACTTGGGCAGGGAGGATAGCAACATGGATTCCTTTCTTATTACTCAGTTTGATTGCAGTTCAATGCATTGCAGTTGGAGTCCACCCTGGATTGAAAACTGGCTTCGGTCTTCTGAGTTTGATTTATCTTTTTCCACCCCTCCTGTTTCGGATCCACAATGCTTTTTTCCCACAGGTTCCAGGTTCTTCGAATCTTTCTGATTCTACTCAATACTGTGCCTGGTGGACGGGTCATCAAATTCAATGGATTTATATTGCTTTTCCGGATCTTGAAGTGGTTCTCCGGGTCGTTCCAGGGCTCTATAGTACATGGCTAAGACTTTGGGGTGCACAAATTGGTAAAGGCGTCTATTGGACCCCTCGAGTTGAAATTTTAGACAGAAATTTAATCATGATCGGAAATAACGTCGTCTTAGGGCATCGAGTTGCCTGTACTTCCCATGTCATTATCAAAAAAAGCGACGGAACAATGATCCTCTACCTGAGTCCCCCAAATCTGGGCGAAAGGTCTTTTATCGGCGCCGGGAGTTCGATCGGACCTGGATCCGTAGTTGAACCGGGAGTTCGACTCAGTCTCTTAACCTTACTTAAACCCAACGAAAGGAGGTCCCTAAAAAATGAATCGATGGAAACTCATTCCGACGGACGGAAAGTCTAGAGAAGAAAATTTAAATTCGCAACCCCTCATCCATCATCCCATTTTTAATAATCCCCATGTCATCACCGAAGGATGGTATCCAGTTTGTCCTTCTCCTGAAATTAAAAAACTAAAAGCCAAGTCATTTTCAATTGGGACACAACGATTCGTCCTCTTCCGAGGGGATGACTCCATCGTTCACGGTTTAGATGCATTTTGTCCTCATATGGGTGCAGACCTCGGCAACGGGAAGGTCATCGGCAACCGCTTCTTATCTCAAGATCTCTTTGTTCACCATCACGTCATGATGATAGGGGGAATCGACATCCAACATTTTGCAACCGCCCATAACCTGGATATCCAATTGAATATCGGGTCGTTGAACGGCAAAATGGAATTTTTGATTGGATTCTCGAAGGTGAAATTCCTACTCATACCTTGAAACTCAGACTCGCTAGATTTTTCATTGGAAGCCGATTTTCCTATATTGCGAGATTTGCTGGGGGATCCATCGTCTCAATCACTTACGGCCCGAATCAACGATTCTTAGACAAGGTTAGAAAACTCCCGACCGCACACATCCTTTGGGGATGCATCCCACTTGAATCGGGTGCCAGCCGAGTTCATGCGTTTGTGGTCCAAAAAAAAGAACGCGGTCTCATCGGACTTATTAAAAAAATGAGTCGCTTCTTCGGCAGTATTCTTCTTCTTGCCTATTTACATGATGACGATGTAAAAGCCTATCCACGAATGCGTTTCAACCCGATCAACCTTATTGGAATCGATCAGTCGGCAGCTCGCCTGATCCTACTATTCAACGGCCTTAAGAAATCTTCCTGGACTCTGGGAGACCCTCATGTCGGTTCGTAAACTCACTCTTCAAGAATGGTTCTTGAGATATCAACTCAAAGACATCCAAAAAAATCACTTTAATTTGCCCATTTGGCTTTCGATTAATGTCACCCGTCTGACATTATTATTTACCTCAAAAGGGCAGCGGGTTCCCTACAATTCACTGATCATTAAAACAATCGGACTGATGGCTGCCCGACATCCCGAAGTCAATCGAATGCATTACAGAGGCCTGTTTTCACTTCGAGTTATTGAGTTCCAGCAAATTTCAGTCAACCTCCCCATCCTCTATGAATTTGAGGAGCAAAAAGTTCTGAGTGCTACCTCAGTACGAGATCCGCATCAAGTCAGCTGGAAAGAAATTCAAAAAAAATTGCCGAAACGAAAAACTTAAAACTGAATCAGCTTCCTTTGGCAAGATTTATTCTGAAAAATACAAATCATTTTACTGCTAGAATTTGCCTGAGATTTTTTTATTTTCTAGTTTTTCGCTTTCCTGGATTCTATGAGAAAAATGCAGGTGCATTTGGATTCAGTTCACTCTCAACTTTAGCAGATCCCCAGGTTTCCATGATGCCGTTCTCTTTTGGTCCCTCTGCTATAACTTTTTGTTCCACCTGGGCAACTCAAGAAAGAAATCATTTGTCTGTTGGGGTAACCTTCGATCATTGCGTATTAGGAGGAATCGAGGTTACTGCAGCAATTCGTACTTTTTCTAGAATTTTAAGTGGAGACGATGAAGAGGGATTTCAAGAATTAATTCGTTGAAATTAATTCACTTAGTTATTGCGCGACCCAATAAAACAATGTATGTCAGCCCCAACATCACGCCCTTAGAACCCATCCATCTAGGAGGTTTAGCTTCGTGACCCCCTCTCTAAAAAGTTCTTTAAAACAACTAGAAAATACAGAAGTTTTCAACTGTTCCGGCACCCTCATCGAAGGTTGGTACTGGCTCTTACGATCCTCAGAGCTTAAGAAAAAGAAACCTCTTGAAGTGAGTTTTCTTGGAAAAGACCTGGTGATCTACCGAGGTGAGAGTGGGAAAGCCTATGCTCTGGATGCCTATTGCCCTCACATGGGTGCCCATCTTTCTCAGGGTGACGTCCAGGGGGAATCGATTCGATGCCTTTTCCACCACTGGGAATTTAGCTGTTCAGGATCGTGCCTCAAAATTCCGGCAATGAAGTCTTCTCCAGAAACTCTATTTGTGCCTCAGATACCTTCATGGCCAGTCGAAGAAAAATATGGTCTGATCTGGCTTTGGACTGGCAAAGTTCCAAGACATCCTCTGCCCTATGTGCCTGAGCTCAAGGATGAAGAGTCTGATTTTCTATTGGGAAGTCAATTCCAAAAAAATTGCCATCCCCACGTCGTGATGATCAATGCCATCGACGCACAACACTTCAACTCAGTTCATCCACTGGTACAGAAACTCGCCGGCAATCTTTATCTGGAACCTAAAATTAATCATGAAAATAATATTGAATTCAAAAATATAACTGCCGTCCCACAAGAAGGTCGGCTGGGTCAGTTTATTCACAGATTCTACAGAAAAGCTCTTACTTATGATATGTCTTATTGGTATTCATCCACGGGATCCGTCACTTTAGGTCCAGATCTCCTGCATTTTCATATCATTTTTGCCCTTCGCCCCACTCTTGATGGAAAAACAGAGGGACAAACTTTGTTAGTGACCAAAAAAAGAAAAGGCATCTCAGGAAAGTGGGTGAACTCCCTCCTCTTACAAGCTACCCAAGTCCTCGGAAATTATTTTGCACAGGGTGACACCCTCATTTTTTCTAAAATTCAGTTTAAACTTCGAACTCCGATCCAAGCAGACCATGCCATCATTCGCTTTATTCAACACACTGAAAACCAATCCGTGAGCCAGTGGACCGAGAAAAGAAAGGCAGTGAATACCCATGAAAACAGAATTCAATCACCCGCTCACTAACAGGGAACTCATTGCCGAAACTCTTTCCCCCACCCAAATTGGAAAGAGTGAATCGGATCGAATGTATCAAATCATGTCTAAGTATTATGATTCTACTTCGTACCTTCAGTTTAGAAGAGATCTCCAATCTAAGCATGCAGTAATTCTACTCCGTGATCTTACCACACTCTGTATTCAGGGTTTTTCAACTCTGATGAAAGTCAATCTCAAGGAGGGGACGAAACCTGCTATTGGGTTCTTTAGTGGGGACACCGTCATTGAACAAGACTACTGGGGACAACGCACTTTAGGCGTCGCGTTTCTAAAATTTCTATGGTTGGAGAAAATCAAAAATCCTTTTCGTCCTGTTTATTGGTTTTTGATTTCAAAGGGATATAAAACCTATTTAATGATGGCCAATAACTTTACGGAGCACTACCCTCGTTTCGAAAGAGAATTACCGCACTCCATTAAGAAACTCATGGATGACTTTTATTCGACTCTCTATCCAGGAAAGTACCATTCGGAAAGTGGTTTGATTCGATTTGAAAAATGTGAGGGAAAATTAAAAGACGGGTGCGCAAATACGACTCCTGATCTCATCCGCACCAACAAGCGAATTGCTTTTTTTGAAACGTTTAATCCTGGCTGGAAAAACGGAGACGAACTTGCCTGTATTGCAAAAATGACACTTTTCATGCCACTTTCTTACCAAATCAAATCCATTCTCAAGAAAATTCAACTGAAAAAAGTTCGCTCTCCATCCCGTCTCCCAGAAGGACAAAGAAACGACAGCAGAAAATTCACCTATGAATGAACTTCCACCCGAACACCTCCTGCATGTAATTCTAAGCTCTGCTCTCAAAGCAAAGGTTCAAACTCCATTCTATTCTCCAGCAGCTGAAAGCCCTCAATTCTACTGGAATGCAACCCACTTCGGACTTAATCGGGTAAAAATTTTCAATCAAACAACTCAAAAGCACCAAAATCAGATTCTACATTTAGCATCCTATCAGCTTCTTGAGGAAGCCTACTTCATAGAGAAACTGGGAATGAATTTCGCTGCCAAAATGATTCTTCTTTCAGAAACCACTCAAGAAAAAATGATTTACAGCCTTTTTGCCTCCGATGAGGCAATTCATCTCCATTCCGTCCTCTCCATTCTGGGATGTACCCCTCATGCCGATCCCAATGATCATTTTATTCGATTCCTCTCAGATCTAATTCATGAAGGGGATCGTACCTGTCTCGTGTTTCTCATTCAAGTAATCCTCGAAGGTTGGGGCCTACTCCATTACCGGTCCTTAGCTGAGAACTGCCTCAACCCAGCCGTAAGCCAATCCCTACGCCACATCCTCAAAGACGAGGCCCGTCATCACGGAACTGGAATGACTCTCAGCAAAGGTACAACACTCAACTCTCAGCAGAAACACTACACACTAGAAAAGCTTGGTGAATTTCTAAAACTGATTCAAGGGGGTCCTCAAAGCCTGGTCGGGATCCTCGAGAAAAGTTTCGGACACTTTAACTTAAATCAAAAAATTAAGCTCTTTGAAGAACTCAATACCCAACAGAGCAGCCAATTCAAAATCAACATCATCCGGTCATTGATCTCTCAAGGTGGAAACTCAGACCTCATTCCAGAACTTGAGAAAGCCGGCGTCACGAGACCCCTTACCCCACAGGAGTGCGTTTAAATGAATCAAAAATTGTCCCAAACTCACCCTCGTAGCCTCAATGACGAGCCTAAAACCCTCAGGAAGCTTGAGCTTAGCCTCAAAAAAAACCGAGAACAGGACAATAGTCCGGAGTTGGATCGTCTCTCCCAAGACTTCAACTACGACCGATGCAAAAATCAATTTTGGAATCCTGAAAATTTTTCACTTTTCTATCAAACTCCCCTTTGGAATGAAGCCAGTACTTATCAGAGAATCAAACTCAATCAGCTCTACTGGATTGCCTATTATAGCCAGATTATTTCTGCTGAAATTGCCACAATTTTCTTCAATCAAACCAGCGCTGCCGGACTTTACGGTATCGAGGATTTTCGTATTGTTTGTGACACCCTGGATCTTGAATCTATGCAGGAGAGGGCACATATCTCTGCCTTCAAAAGAATTGCAGAAACGTTTGAGCTTGCCGAATTTGGAGAAAGGCTCTTCACTTATTCAATGCGGGGTCCCTATATAGAAACCATGATCTTCAAGAACTCGAATCGAGTCGAGAGACTCTGGAAAAAAATTCAACTCAAAGGATTTACCCTCCTATCCTCCGGAAATGCGTTCATTGGGAGTCAGTACTTTACGGTTCGAGGAATTCGAACACTGAATGGCAAGATTGTTCAACATCAGCTCAGTCAATTTTACAAAAATCACCCACAGAAGGATTCAGCACCCATTCCCTCCATTGTCAGCTACCACCATTTTCTAGATGAATCTTTTCACTTCAATTCTTCTATGATTATCGGAAAAGAAGCAGTCAAAGCACTTCGCTCTCCGACCCGTTTTGAAATGGCCGTGGTCAATCGAATGATTGAAGGCTGCCAAAAGGATCACTATGATTTTTCCACCGCAGTCAATGGTATTTTCTGGAATGACCCGGCTACCTATTCAACTACGTACAAACTCCTTCGATCCTCTATTTTTAGTATGGATCACCGGGAGGCACTTCACATGTTACACCGCCTTTTCTGTGAAGAATCTGAGGCAATGCACCTGAGTCAACACACTCATAGAACAGCGATTGAATCTTACCGTGAGTATCTTGCTCCCCTTTCATTTCTGAATAAAAAAAACAGAGAAATTCAACTCATGTCACAGAACTCCCTGGAAAAACACTTGAGAGCCAATAGAAAGGCTTTTAAGAAATTTCGTGCTCCACCCTCCCTCTCTATTCAAAGTGAGATTCCTTGCTTCGCCAACTAAATGCAGAGTCGCAGCCCTGTGATGAACACCCTGTGTTCAATAACTGGAATGTCATTCCTGAAGCCTGGTATTTTGCCTATGCATCCAATGAAATCCGAAAAGGTTCTGTCAAATCGCTCCAGATCCAAAATCAACGGTTAGTTGTATTTCGCACCCAAACGGGCGTTGCCAAAGTCTTAGATGCCTTCTGCCCGCACATGGGCACAGATTTGAGCCTCGGAAAGGTTCGCGGGGAAAATTTGCAATGTTTCTTCCATCGCTGGGAGTTCAATGGTGAAGGACGCTGCCGCAAAATTCCTAGCGTTTCTCAAGCAGAAGTGAACCAAGATCTCGGACTCCGCTCCTATCCAGTTTGCGAAAAATACGGAATCATTTGGATTTATGCGGGCGCACTCCCTTCGGTCCCCCTTTTAGAAGTCCCCGATCTGGAGGGTAAAGAATCTGTGGTTTGGATCGGCGAGAGAAATAGCAATCTCTCTCATCACCACATTAGTATGGTGAACGGACTCGATGCTCAACACCTGCAAACAGTTCATGGACTGAGTATTCAAATGACTATTGAAACCTTCGAGAAAGGTCAGGAAATAGAATTTGTACTCAAAGGACCCGTTCCCACCCAAAACTGGATGGATAGACTCATGCGGGGTCTATTTGGCCAGAATTATAGCTACAGCATGAAGTACTCTCAAGCATCCGTTGCGAGCCTCACTCTCCTTAGAGATGTCTATTTCCTCAAAAAAAAATGGAAGTGGCCTCGTCTCCACATGATCTATGCCTACCGGCCTGGCACGCTCGGAGAATCTTATACTCTTCCTATTTATATAACCAAAAAAAGAACCGGAATTTTTGGACCCATTCTATCTTGGCTTTGCCTTTGGCTCACTCATCGTGCCTATTCCTTTCTCAAAGATGAAGATGATCG
>JANNCA010000082.1:0-6720 GCA_031386075.1 Oligoflexia bacterium | reverse complement strand
TTCCGATGATTTCTCCTTCGTCCATTAATTCTAGGGTGACCCAGCAGGGGAGCTTTATTTTTAGGGTGTGTTTTTTGGATCGATTTCAGTCCAAAGTGATGGCTGAATTCGCTCTTCATTACCTTCACGCAAAGCGAGTGGCTATCCTTCGTGATGTTAAAAGTGACTATAGTCTGGATTCTTCTGAGATTTTTACTGAAATTTTTAAAAAAGGCCAAGGGGAAGTCATCATTAATCAAAGTTATAGTGGAGGAGATATTGATTTTAAGGCTCAACTGACAGCCATTCGGGGGAAAAATCCTGATGTATTGCTGGTTCCTGGTTATTACACCGAGGTTGGATTGATTGCCCGCCAAGCAAAAGAGCTAGGTCTTACAGTTCCATTGCTGGGAGGAGATGGTTGGGACTCTCCGAAACTAAAAGAGATTGGCAGCACTGCATTGGATGGGTCGTATTATGTGAGTCATTTTGCCCAAGATGATCCCTTACCGTTCATCCAAAGTTTTGTAAAAAAATATAAGAAAACCTTTAATGTCGGTTCTCCGGATGGTTTGGCTGCCTTGGGATATGATGCCGCGCTAGTGCTAGTAGATGCAATGAAGCGTTCTCAGTCTGATGCTTCCGACGATCTTAGGCTAGCTCTGGGTTTGACTCAAAATTTTCAAGGAGTTACTGGAAAAATTTCAATGGATTCTCAGAGAAACGCTGTGAAATCAGCCGTTGTTTTTCAATTAGTGAATGGAGGGGTTTCTAGAGCACTGCATTTTTAGGTAAGTTAATTTAATTTATAAAAACGATAAATTAAATATTATTTGTACCCTTTTCAAGGTGCTCTAGGACTCAATAGAATTTACCGTGATTTTGATGCTATAGAACTCAGGATTACATTTTAAGGCCAGGCTTACCAGAAAATGCTTTTCAGCTCTAAAAGTTTGGATCCCGCGCACGAAAACATTTTCTTGAAAGCTATATAAGTCGTGGGGAGTGCGGATTACCTGATTCTCCAGATGGAGATCCTGATTGCACCGGCTAATGAGAATAGGGTGCTCAATGAGTGAAAAATAAGGATTTTCTTCCACAAATTTAGACTGTTATGCGCAGCAGAGGTACAGAAAATATTTTCTGGAGAAAATTCATAAATAAAATGACGCAGCGATTAATTCTAGGCTGAGTGAATTTGTTCTTTCAATACTCTCAATAATGGTTAAGATCGGTGAGTTAAAATGGAATTGAAAAAATAAAAAGAGAGACAGTAAAGTAAGTAACAAGTCGCCTTTAGACTCTACTGCGTCAATTTTAGAAAAAGTTTTGACCCATCTAAAGCTATGAAGGTGTCTAACACTCAGAAGGAGCAGAAATATGAACAAATCAGAATTAGTTGAAAAAATTGCCGAAGCAACAAAAAATACTGAATTGAAAAAATCAAAGATCGAATTAGCCTTAAATGAGACGCTTGCTATTATAAAAGCCACAGTAAAGAAGCAAGATG
Source organism: Oligoflexia bacterium (assembly GCA_031386075.1). Classification (GTDB taxonomy): domain Bacteria; phylum Bdellovibrionota; class UBA1018; order UBA1018; family UBA1018; genus CAIYTD01. The sequence goes on along the minus strand of JANNCA010000082.1, from coordinate 5,231 downwards.
TTACTTTAGTTGGTTTTGGTACCTTCTCAAAGACTAAGCGTAAGGCTCGGTTGGGGCGTAACCCTCAAACCGGTAAGGAAATTAAAATTGCGGCTCGAACTGTTCCCCGTTTTAAAGCAGGAAAAGATTTTAAGGAGCTTGTGCGATAATTTTAGTATTTCTTAGAATGTTTTTGTGCGCGAGGTCCGAAAACTTTAGCGCTAAAAATTCATTTTTTAAACAATTATTTTAATTTTAAAAAATTAAGGCGTTCGTCAGATTTTAGTTTGATGAACGCCTTTTTTAATTTAAAAAAAAATTTAGACATTGATCTAAGTTCCTTCTTTTAGATTTTTTGTGGGTTATAGGGCAATTGTAATTTTAGATTCTTTTTTTAGAAATCAACACTTTTCACCTTGAAATCTACTTCGAGTCGCTTGCTGTTTGTTTTTCTGTTATCAATTAGATAATAAAAATTACACAATTTTTTGAATAACCTTTAAAGTATTTTATTATGTTTAAAGGAATTAAAAAAGACAAGAGCAAGCGACCTTTGAGTTTTTCATTAAGTTTAGATTACGAAAAAAATATATACTTTAAATTTAAAGATGGGGATAGAGAGATTTTTTCTAAAGCCTACGAAAATTATAGAGGTCATATTTTGAGTTATTTAATGGGAAAACTAGGAAATTCAGATGTTGCAGAAGAGCTTATGCAAGAAGTTTTTTTGAAGGCATTTAGATTTTGTAGTTCCTTTGATCCCCAGTTTGCGTTTTCTACTTGGATTAAGACGATTGCTAGAAACACACTTTCCGATTGGTTTAGGAAGAATAGCTATGGATTTTCCCTTGAAGAAGGGGTGACTGCTTTGTCTTTGGAAAATTTTCCATCTTTGAATCCTAGTCCAGAAAGTAATATAATTGAAGCGGGAGATTATAGAGTTTTAATGAGTTTGTTAGATTCACTCACCGATCTTCAAAAGAGGGTTTTGTACCTGAGAATGGTCAATCGCCTTGCTTATCAGGAAATTGCTGTGCAACTCAGTTTAAGTCTATCTGCAGTTAAATCAATTTTATTTCGAGCGAGATCGACATTGGTTGATCAGCTAACTGTTCAATCTAAAAATGAAGTAGAATGCATCAATAAGGCGTTTCAATAAACCGGTTAATCCACAGCCAAACGGCTTGATGGAGTTCCGTCTTTAATGCAATCATCAATCAATAGTCTTTCAGAAGACCTACATTTTCAAGTCTACAGTTACATCGAAATTTCTGACATTTTTAAGTGAGCTATGGTTAATGAATATTACAATACTTCTATTGTTGATTGTCTTGAAGCAAAAGATGAAATTTTTAAAATAAGTAAAAAAACAATGAGCGAAAAAGAGTTTATAGCTCTATTTTCAGACACAGGACTTTTTAGTAAAATAAGAAATTTAGAAATCTCTAAATCAAATTTAAATCTTGAAATGGTAGCTTATCTTCTTGAAACTCTTAAATATCTAAATTTAAATTCTGTTAAAAATTTAAATAAAACTCTCTTCGGAGATGCTGGAGCTCAGGCTATCGCTCACTCTGAAAACATGAAGAACCTCCCTCAACTTCAACTCTAAGACAATTAAATGAGTAAAATGATACGAGAGATTCTAAGGAACCCGAGGGCACCCTTTTTGATGTGAAGTATTTTTAAATGTATTTTATTAATAAATTTTATTTTTCTACCGATTCAATGGGGTGAAACCCATATTTTTGACTCTTATTCTGGTCGTTGGATTTATTTCTGTTTCTGATATTCATGCCGATGAAGCTATACCTAAAAAAACCAATGATTCCAGTCGGATAATTCTAAATTGTACTTATGCACGAGAATATATCACTGCACTTGAATATTTGAGATCTCATAGTGACTTTGTTTTGCCAGAAAAAGATGCCAGAAGTTTGGCCAAGGTAGTTTCTCGAGGTTGCACAGGATCAGCTCAACGTTTTATTAAGGTTTCGGCGCTCCTGCGACGGACCGGACTCTCCGCCAAAGATGCTTTACGGGAGGGTCAAGATTTCTCAGGATTAACTGATCTTGAGACGAAATCATTTATATCTATTTTCCTTTCTGTTTACTTGCCCGAGGCTTTGGATCTTGATTTGGGCTCATCTCTCAAAATGGCACGGTCTCTTACGGTAGGATTTTCAGGTGATGTTTTGGTTGCCCAAGAAGATTTTCAGGACTTGGTAAAGTTTTGTGTGAACCACAGTGAGTTGGCACTGCCTCGACCTCAATGTGCTCCGTTTGCAATTCGGATCGCTCAGAAAGGGGAGAAGTTTAAAGGTGGGGTTTCAAATTCGTTCATCCAATTGTTCCAATTCTTGATTTCCGAAAAGGGTCCTCATTTGATAACAGGTCAAGCGCTACATCTGGGCGAGTCAATTTTAGATGGAGGGCCAGGCTCAATCGAAAATTTCATGATCGCTTATAAATATGGTATTTCCTCACAGGGTCTTGGATTTGGAGTCCAGGAGGCAGTCCGGTTTGCTTTAGAGTTAGCCTTACCTGATCAAAATCTTAGGGAGACCATCAAGCCTGGATCGTAGGTGTGTGTGACTGGGTTCTGGAAAAGACCAGCTCCAGCTACAGGTGCGTAAATTCTTTTTCGATATTCTGTTTGTTCATCCTGAACATAATACGAGTGAAGGCGAAATATGAGGGGTGTTAAAGCTAAAACTGCCGAGCCGATCGACATCCCAATGGCCAGGTTAGTCGAACTTTGGGTAATTGTGGTTCCTTGGCTAGGTGACCCCTGAGATCCCGAGTTACTGTTTTGAGATACTTGAGTCACCTGCCAGACTGATGCAGCTACCTGAGTCATTACGGACATCCATTTTAGTTGTTCTCCGAATCTTGCAGCGCTTTGGATTTCTTGCTCAGCAGTCCTTTCACGGGTGATCTGGTCGCGAATGGTTCCTTTGGGCAGGCTTTGAATCCTGTTTGTCCCAGATTGGTAGGGGTGGTAGAATAGAGAAAGTGCAGTTGAGGTGAATAACCAGGCTGCACCTGTTGCAAGTCCAATATACCCGATGGTTGGATTGATTGGGTTAACTAGACAAGCGATTCCAGAAGTCAGTGTCGTGAGTGCCGGTATTTGAAGAGGCAAAAATGAGGTAATCGAATGCATTTTCTCTTCGTTAGCCTCCGTTTGGAGTCGGTCGCTGGCTCTTGGAACCACGGAGAGTTCAGGATAAGCAAACTCGTCATTGATTTGAGTTGTTTGGGCGTGACTCAATCGGCAGTCAAAAGCGAATGTAAGAATCGCAGCTATTCCAATGACGCCATTCATTTGTAAAAACTTATTGTTCATTGTTTTATTCTCCATTGCTTAATTTTAATAAATTTAATAACTTTAAATATAAATGATATCCATCAAAACTCACATAAATAATGTATTAATTTTGTTTAATTTTTTATCTGTCAATTGCCTGGCGGTGTGGGCAGGGGAACAGGTCGGGGTTGTTACGAGCGCCGAGGGAGTGGTTAAATTGTTTTCGCATCCCTCGCCAACACTGACGAAGCCTTCTGATGTTAAATTTGATTCTCCTCAAGCCGCCCTACCTCATGCCCTCTTTGAGGGGCAGTATTACCTGGTGTCAGACGTGAAGGTAGGAGATCGAGTAGGTAAGGGGAATATACTTAGAACCTCTCCAGGAGCTAAGGCCAGAGTGATTTATGATAATGGGGATCAAATTATGGTGGGATCATCTACAGCGTATCGCGTGAGTTGGGATACGGACACTGCGCAAGCTCACACTGAGATTCAACTCGCTTACGGTAAACTGAGAGGAATTATTGAAAAAGGCGGTCCTCGTACTCGCCTGAAAATCAAGACGAAATCGGCAGTGATGGGGGTTCGTGGAACTGATTTTTTTATTGCTCAAGGGGGAGGTGATGATTCTACTGAGGTCACCATTATGAGGGGATCGGTAGAGGTCACTCCTTTAGTACAAAAGTCTGAATCAGTCAAAACAGTCGAAGTCAAAGCGGGTTATTCCGCTGAGGTCAAGCCGAGTCTTGAAAGTCAAAGTATACTAGCCTCAGTGACTGGATCTAAAAGTGAAATGAAAGTGAGTCCAGCAATTGAACTCAGACGGACAACTCAAAACGAATTTGTTGGTATTCAAAAATCTTCTCAATTGAGTGGAAAAATGTCTCAAAAGACGGCTAACGAAGAAATACAAAAGAATATTCTGCTCTTAGAGCAGAAGGCATCTGTTACAGCAATGAAGGATATCCAGCTTCATGATTCAAGACTTTATAGTTTTCTCAATAGTAAAGTTGATAAAAAAATGAAATTAGAAGACGTGAATCAAGTATCTTTATCGCATCTTCAGGAGCAGGCTCCGAAAGGTGATCAGCATAAACCTTACAAGAGCGAGATCGAGGATATTGACGATGGGGCCTATACAAAGTACTTCAAAAAAATGGATTAATATTTAACTTATATAAAACTAAAAAATCTAAATGAATTTCGAAATGTCTTCATGTTTTTTACAATTGGTATAAAGAGGGTGACTTCTGTTTTTGTATTGGGCCTTGAGCAAAATAGAAGACTCATTCCAGACTGAAGGATGCCATAAATTCCTAGCCCTGCTCCGTGGTCATCTTCTTTAATCTTGTATTCTTGTTTTTCGTAATTTTTTCTAATAAAAGCGAGAACGGATTCCTTTTTTAGGGAGCCAAACTGATCTCGAGCGCATATCGCGAGATACCCGGGGCCTACAGCCAGGTCAAGTTCTACGTATTCCTTTTCGGTGAAGTTGAAATCTTTGTTTCTTTCCGTTTTTCTTTGATAATAACAATCCCCAGAAAAAGGGGCGTCAAAAATTGCGTTCATTAGGATTTCATCGGTGGTTTGAATCGCCATTTGGATAAGTTGTGGAGGGGTTCCTGTTTTGCTAAGGAGATTATGCATTCCTCCTATGACCGCTTTTCTTTGGGCTGATTTTTTCAATACAATTTTTCGAATCTGGGTACTTGGCGGCATGTACCTTTCTAACCCGAATGGGTCCTGGTCTCCGCAGGCCTTGACGAGATGCCCGACGAGTTCTGCAGTTGGGTCCCTAAACTGCCTATAAAGATGGTGACTGATGAACGGCAGGTTGGGGGTATGTCAGGGATTGCCCAGGTATTTGGTTGGCGACGGGTTGAAGCGGGCGGAATGGCCGAGGGGGATGCTCAGGCTTGGCCAGGCGGGGTTGCGAGTGGCC
>JANNCA010000010.1:0-10319 GCA_031386075.1 Oligoflexia bacterium | reverse complement strand
GAAAGAAGCCAAAGACCTGGCAATTGTGCTTCGAGCAGGCGCCCTTCCAGCCCAACTCGAACTCCTCGAGCAAAGAGTCATTGGGCCCTCCCTAGGTCAAGACTCCATTCATCGTGGAATTACTGCAGGACTCATTGGGTGCGCAATGGTCTTTACGTTTATGATTTTTTACTATCGTATGAGTGGCTTAGTCGCCGTCATCTCTCTTATTTTGAACGGCCTTATTGCCTTTGCCATTTTGGTCGGAATTGATGCAACCTTGACCCTTCCCGGAATTGCAGGACTAGCACTGACCATCGGAATGGCTGTCGATAGCAACGTCATTATCTTCGAACGAATACGGGACGAGCTAGAAGAAGGAAAACGCGCGGCCGCTGCAATACCTGCCGGTTTCCAAAAAGCTTTCAGTAGTATCTTTGACGCTAATATTACTCATGCGATTGTGGCGTTGGTTCTACTGAACTTCGGAACTGGCCCGATCAAAGGATTTGCGGTCACTCTCCTGATCGGAATTGGAACCACCTTGTTCACAGCCGTCACCGTCTGTAAGTTAATGTTTGACGGATACATCCACCTCAAACAAGGCAAAATTGATCATCTCAGTATTTAATTTTGGATATACAAAGGATTTATTAAAATGATTAAATTCATTCCATCGAACCTCAATATAGACTTTCTCAAAGTTGGAAAACCTTTTGTTCTTGCCTCGACCGTCGGGGTTGTTTTGAGTCTAATTCTTCTGGTTAAGCCCGGCTTAAAGTATGGGATCGACTTTACAGGAGGAGCAGAGGTTCAACTCAAACTTCCCAGCGAATGGAATATTGAAAAGCTAAGAGACTCTCTCATCGGTGGGGGCATCAAAGATCCTGTGATCGTCCAACTAGGTGAAACTCAAAATAGCGAATACCTCGTCAAAATCCAAACCACTCCAGATCAACTCAAAGTCATTTCTGAAGAGGTGAATGGAATTCTGAAGAAAAATATCCCAACGAATGCGTTTGAGATGAAAAAAGTCGATGTGGTTGGCCCTCAAGCAGGAAACACCCTCAAGACATCTGCTTTTCTTTCCATTTTTTATGCGGCCATTGGAATTATGATCTATATTGGGTTTCGATTCGATGTTCGCTTTGCTCCAGGAATGCTTCGGGCCCTTCTTTTTGACGTCGTAACGACAATGGGGATCTGGGTTCTCTTAGGCAAAGAATTTAACCTCACCATTCTCGCTGCACTTCTCACGATTGCGGGCTATTCCTGTAACGACACGATTGTGATCTATGATCGAATTCGGGATTACTCAAAAAGCCACCCCAAATGGCCCCTCGAACAGGTCGTGAATCGCTCAATTAATCAAAATTTAGGCCGAACGATCCTCACAGTACTTTGCACTCTTTTCGTCGTTGTCAGCCTCTGGCTCTTTGGCGGGCCTGTTTTGGCAGATTTTGCGTTTTGCATGCTCATTGGCTTTGTCATCAGCATTTTTTCCACTATTTTTGTGGCGAACACGATGGTGGTTTATATGGAAAACCGAAGGCTGTCTCGCCTCCAAAGAAAACCGGCCTAGCCGGGAAAATGTAAGTTTTTCATGATGAATGGTCTGATTCGCTTTATTTTGCGGCAATCAGGGTGGGTTTTACTTTTTTGTGCCCTCAGTACAGTTCCTTGCATTTACTGGACAGCTCGGCTCTACGGTAACTTGAAGCCTGACCTCGAAGAACTGCTCCCACGAAAATCCAGGAGCGTCTTAGACCTCACTGAGATTAAAAATCGACTCCAAACGATCGACTATCTTGCTGTTTTAGTTTTCACAGAAAACCCGGCTGCTGGAAAGAAATTTACGATTGATCTCGCCAACCAGCTTGAAAAATCAGTTCCCGACGTTGTTGCTGCCGTGGAGTATAAAATTGGCAACGAACTCAAGTTTTTCAAAGGCCGAAAAGCTCTCTTTTTAGAACTCAACGACCTGAAGGCAATTCAAAAATTCATCGAACAGAAAATTCACTACGAACGATCCCTATACAACCCTCTCTATATCATCAATGGGGAAGAACTCCACGAACCCAGCTTTGACTTCAAGGCACTTCTACAAAAATATGAAAGTCAATCTGCAGGCTTTGACCACTTTCCAGAAGGCTACTACGCCACCCCGAATGGAAAGCAACGAGCCGTTCTGGCCTACCTACCCGCATCACAGGGTGGGTCGAAGGGAATGACAGAACTCAAAACAACAACAGAGTCCATCATCGCCCGCCTCGACCCTCACTCCTACTCTCCCGACATGAAAATTAAATACACCGGTGGCGTACAGGTCACTCTCGAAGAACTCAAAGCTCTTGTAGAAGACGTTGAAAAGTCCGCGGAAATTGTCTTCCTCGTGGTCACCCTTCTTCTGTATCTGTTTTTTAGATCTTGGCTCGCTACGATCGCGCTTTTTATTTCACTTTTCATCGCTCGCTTTTGGACGTTTGCGTTTGGGTGGTTTTCGATCGGCTATTTGAATGCAAATTCAGCATTTATGGGAAGCATCGTTCTCGGAAGTGGAATCACGTTTGGAGTCATCTTGCTTTCCCGTTATTTAGAGGAGCGCAGAAATGGCCGGATTCCCCTACGGGCTGCAAAAATAGCCATGACTCGAACGGCTCGCCCGACTTTGACCGCAGCTCTTGCCGCAGGCGGAGCTTACGGATCTCTCTTTTTGACCCAATTTGAAGGCTTTCGCCAATACGGAATCCTCGGTTTCACGGGAATGGTTTTCTGCTGGGTAAGTTCGGTACTCGTCTTTCCAGCGCTTCTCATTCAAATCGAAAAACGAAAATCAATGATCCAAAGAACCACAGTACGGAATTCCTGGATTTTAAACCCACTCTGCTGGGTGTTAAAAAAATACCCAACCTTAATTTTAAGCCTCTCCACTCTCCTTACCCTATTTTCGATTTATGAGTTGTCCACCTTCAAGCCTACGTCCATCATCGAAACCAACCTCGCAAATTTAAGAAATAAAAAGACGATGACAGAAGGTGGAGGCGCTCTCTTTAAACGCCTCGATGAAATATTCCAACACTACCTAACCCCTCTGGCCATCCTCACTCAAAGTACAAATCAAGCCCGACAAGTCGAATCAGCACTCAAACAGGCCAAGAGCTCCGACCCCATGGGCAATCTCATCTCTAGTGTTCAGACGATGGATCGATTCGTACCTTCAGATCAGCCTAAAAAAATCCAAGTACTCAAACAAATTCAAAAGAGTTTGCCGCCCTCGATCCTCGGCCGCCTGAATCCGACAGATCGTGAAAAAATCCTCACCTTACTCACGCCTGAGGTCTTTCATCCTTTCACCCAAAGAGATCTCCCCAAACTGGTGCTAAACAAATTTACCGAAAAAGACGGCTCCGTGGGCAAAATGGTTCTAGTTGAACCTCCCCTGACGAATGACACTTGGGGCGCTAAAGAAATCGAAGGTTTTATTCATCTCCTTCGAGAAACATCCGACCGAATAGGATCACAAATGAAGCCTCAATCGACCCTCCCGATTGCAGGCGGACTCGCCGTAAGTAGTGATCTACTCGAAGCCGTCTCTCGGGACGGCCCTCGGGCCACTGCCTTTGCCTTTATTGCCGTTGTGATCTTGGTCATCGTCATCTTTAGAAAACCCTCGGTTGTTTCCTTGATGCTATTTGCATTTGCACTGGGCAATTTGTGGATGTTTGGGATTATGATCGCATTTGGTTTGAAAATTAATTTTCTAAACTTTATTGCGCTTCCCATTACTTTTGGAATCGGAGTGGACTACGGGGTCAACATCTTCCATCGGTATCGGCATGACCCGTCCAAAGATATCTTGAAAGTCGTACGTGAAACGGGAGGGGCAGTAGGGCTCTGTAGCCTAACCACGATTACCGGCTATAGCTCGCTCCTGATTGCAGGGAATCAAGCCTTTGTCAGTTTTGGCCGACTGGCAGTCCTAGGGGAAGTCACTAGCCTCATTGCAGCCATAGTGACCCTCCCCGCCTTTCTACTCGTAGTTAACAAAAGGAAAAAGAAACCTAAAACCCAACATTCAGACAGAAGGAAAAAACTTCCATCCGAACCCAGGACAGTCTCTAGGAATCCCGGCGATTTCCAAAAAGCCGGAGCAAATTCAAAAACAAGTTAATAAAATTCAAATAAAGGGTCAATGCACCGAAAATCGCACCCTTATTTGCCTCGTCCGAAAGTCCAGAGCCATATCCAGACTCAGCACTTGTATATTGATAAGCCATCGACCGAATGGTTTGAGCATGATACGCGGTCAGCCCTGAGAAAATTAAGACTCCAGCAGCGCTCATTCCCATACTCAGGGCTTCACTTTGTACAAATAGATTCACAAGGCCGACTAAAATCAACCCCCAAAGTCCCATCCCGACAAAAGAACCGATCCCAGTCAGATCCTTCTTTGTCACAGTTCCAAAAAGGGCAAGCCCACCAAACATTCCCGCCGTAATCATAAAGACCTGGGTGACAGAAGCCATCGTATAGGCAAGAAACACCAAAGACAAAGTCACTCCATTGAGAGCCGAATAGGCAAGAAATCCCAAAGTAGCGGTCGTCGCACTGAGTCGAGGAAAAGCTGCTGTCAAAGCCATGACCAGAACAACTTCAACTATCAATGCGCCCATAAATACGCCCCGGTGCTCCATCATGAGCTGGAAGGCCAAATCGGAAGACGCCATTCCATAGCTGATTATCCCCGTCAGAGACAAACCTAGAAACATCCATCCATAGGTTCGACTCATAAATTGGGAAACGGCCATCTGCTGAGAGGCTCCGATAGACACGGTCTGCCCATAACCCGAAGAACTGCGACCACCTATCCCATGATCACTCCGGCTATCTCTACGGTTATTCATACGACTATTCATTTTAAGCACTCCTTCATGTCTTCATAAAATACCAAAGAATAGCCGGATAAGCTAGGGTGCTGCAGCAAATGTATTGAGAACGAAGATTTTGCCTTCTTAGATCTCAAGAATAGGGAGATTCAATTCCATTGCAGATTCCAACTGATGGCGATCGACCGTAAGAAAACCATCTAATTTTTCCGTCTGTAAAAACCACAAAGCAGTCCTCAGGTGCGCAAGGTCAGAAGATCTGGGGGTTTTAATTGCAGGAAAACTCCCATTCCGACAAAGGTCCAAAGTGAGGTCTTTCAAAATGAACGCATCGAGATCTTTCTCAAATCTGACTCGAAGTTTAAAAAAATCCCTTTCAGAAATCAACCGTTCGCGAGACAACCGAACCAAATTACGCTCAGTCTCCAAAACGAGCAGACTGCTACTACAAATTGCACAATTCGCCAAAGCATTTTCAATATGAGAACTTGATTTTTCACCTAGCAAAAGACAAAGGTAGGCGGATGAATCTATATAAATAATTGAAGTAGAATTGAACCTCAACTTCAAATTACTCATTCATTTCGGTCCTCTTCCAAATAATCAAGCCACCTCCCTTTTGTCGCGCCCTTTAGGCAGGCTTTCAGTTGCACCTTCCCAGCATTTACCCCTAAATGAAGATCAGGGGGGCTCAATGGCACTATCATGACAAAGGGTTGATTATACTTCATGACTTCAACAGGATTGCCCCGATGGGCAAGCTCTACCCAGGTAGATAGATTTTCTTTTAGGTCTTTTAAAGATACTTTCTTCATTACTTAAAAGTACTTCATTATGTACTTTTCTGTCAACCGGGCATTTTAACGGCAGACGCTCACTGTTTCTGTTTATTTTGATAAAGTTCTGAGGGTAAAAGCTCTTAATCTTCATCGTAATTATTTCTATGCGGCTAAAATTTTTAACCAATAATTAAATAGGTTGAGAATAAAAAAGAGGGATATTAAAGGTGTCTCTAAATCAGTCACTTTAGTCGTTTTAGAGGTGAGACTCATGGGTAAGTAGGCTTCATTTTCTGAAACAATTATAGCAGGAAAAAAAGGCGTTCAAGAAAATGCTTTTCGGCGCTAAAGATTTGAATCCCGCGCACGAAAACCATTTTCTTGAACGCTATTGCGCCCACAAATTGATCTTAGCCCGAAACGCTCTTTCTTTTATTACTCACTTGAGACTCCTTCAGACCCTCATGCAAATGAGTCTGACGGGTCAGGCGCCGCACTGCCGCCTGCCTGACTGCCTTGTATCCAGTGTCTGAATAGAGAGTCACAGGAAAATCTTCGTCCGGCTGAACCCCACGGTTCTCGAGATAACCTCGATCGACTTTAGTCTTCCCAGTACGGATCATCAATGATTCGGTTTGACGAATGACCAAATGACTATTCGGAGCTTGATAATGAGTCACTACATTTCCGCCTGCTCCCATGGTGGGGGAACCTAAAACCGTTGCCATCTTGTTATCTTGAAGGATAGCTGAAAAAATATCACACATGGAGGCACACATTTCATTCACCATCAGGACTATCTTGAATTTTTTAGTAATCCTCTCATTTGGGATCAAATCAAACGGCAGCAGGGTCTTCGTGCTCATCGGACCAGACAGACGCTGCCCCCTTTCCATGGCTGATTCAAAGTCGGCTACGACTCTTTGAGCTAAAGTACGCTCAGCGTCGGAGGGCGCATTGACACTTAAACCCTGAAACTCCCTGAGCCAAGAATCACTCAAGATAAACTGAATGTCCGGCATTTCAACCTCTTGGTTCGAAAGCGCTTGGGCCAACTGCATTCCCAGCGAGAGAGACCCTCCCCCGTTGTTTAATAAGTCAATGACCAGACTATCGACCCGATAAAACTGTAGGTCCTCTAACGTCTTCTTGAACTCTCGAATCACTGCGCCTTCTTTGGCTTCTGGCGAGAACGTACTCAGATACATCGTAGCAACTAGCTTTGTCTTATTTAAGCCATTTTTAGTAGAACTCAATAGAGGTTCCTCGGTCACGTAGGTCGGAAAACTTGCGCCTTCTGCGGTTATAAACCTTGCATTACTAGGGATATGGCGAACTTTTGTGAGCTGTTTCAAGGGTGTTAGACCTACGATGAGCGAATCTCCGTTTTCGTTCGTCTTCACTTTATCCCCCATTTGAATATCGGAGGTCCAGGATTCTATAGAGTTTGGAAAATAAAATGTATTCAGAAAATGATTCCCCTGACTCCCTGGAATGAACTTGGCTAAATAGTGAGAAGGTAGAACTAAACTTCCATCAAAACCTCGAAACCCAATCATCGCTGAATTTCTAATACTCTCACCTGGCGCCTGAAAAATATCTAGCGGCGAGAATTTCTTGTCAGTTCCTGACTCCGAAGTTAAGGCAAGCTTCAGATCGCTTCTAAAATTATACAAATCTTTAAAGTTCCAAGGAACTTGAACATCCATTCGAACTGATTTTTTTTCATCTGATCGAATTTTTCTATTCTCTTTTTCTTCCAGAACCTGAATTTCTTGAACAGTATATTTCCTACTCACAATCGTAAGGACTGCATCCTCCTCACTCGGAAGCTCCTGCGAAGTAGATATTCGGGTAAAAATACGATTCATATGGACAGTCAAATTCGACTCATCCTGACCCAGGTTCTCGAATTTGACTAATTTATCTCGAATAAAATCACCCAAAAGGTTTCCGTCAATTTGACTAATCTCGTCGCCGACATGAATCGGAAAGTGGGAATGATCTTTATTAAAGGTTGGGAAAATTTCTGTTACAACAAATAAATCACCTTTACGCTTACCTGAAATACCAAGATAAGCTATTTTTGCCCGATTTTTGAGCCCCCCGTGACTCAAGCTCGCACTGGTGTGCGCATCTCTGAACTGAGCCACAAAACGATTCATCACTAGATAAAAAGCATCGTTCGTCTCAGCAGCGAGGGCTTCTGCCATAAAGTCGCCTTTGAGTTTCTCGTAATCCAAACCATAAGTAGCTTTTTTGTATCCTAAAGGAGCGTAATTTGAATCAAATTGCGAATATAGCCAGAGCATGTCGGCCTGCTTTTGACCTGCACTCAGTACCATTCTAGAATCCGGTATCGGATCACATGCACTCAGAATATAGAAAAACACAGAACCTAAGAGTAACCTCTTGACAATACCACTCGTCTTCATCATTTATTCTTCCCCCTCAATTATGCAGTGCACATACACCCCGTGCAGGGGGTTGTTCTATTGGCAATTTGGATTGATTGTCAAGAACTAATAAAAACCCCTACATTCATAAAATTAAATATAGGATGCCCTCGAGGAGCACCCCTATGATCTCTGCAGTCTCGTTCATTTATTTCATATCCATTTTAGGCAGCCCAGCGCATGCGAACGCACTACTGAAGGTAGAAGACCTCCTCGTCCCTAGCCATAAAGACGATGAACAAAAGAAAGGTGACCCGCTCCTTACCGAGGTCATTAAAAAAAACCTCACTCACTTCAACCTAGAGACATTGACCCAACAAGAATCCTTGCGTCAAAATGCAAAAAAATATTCACTATGGAAGGCCAGCGGAAAGAGAACCCTTTCTGAAGGAGGAGAACAGGCCTTCAGTGACTCTGCATTCGGCGCTGTTTTAAACGAACTCAATCGACGTGTTCACGACTCCAACCCCCACCCCTCCGAGTCTCGCACAACCGAGCTTCGAAAATTCCTTAAAAAAGTAACTCGCACTGAGTCTCTCCAAACCCTCGTCACCCGCACACTCACCGCTCGACCCTGTGAAAATCCTAGTCTCAGTCAACTCTTGGGAGCTAAAATGGAAGAGCACTTGCCCTCCCCAGAAAGCCTCACGACCATCATTCAACTTTATGAAAAATCGGTCTCCTGTCCAACTTACCAGGATCTGGATCGCGTCAGATTTCGACTCAGCCTCTTCTATATTTGGAAAGGGCAATACGAATTAGCTCTATCTCACCTTCAATATCTCACCCCAACGCTCGCCTCTCCGAATCACCCGAATGACCTTCAATCTCGAGCTCTTTTCTGGGAAATTCACTGTAAAGAAAAAATCTCGAAAGGCGCAACAACCGCTAAAGAACGGAAAACTCTTATAGAAAAATACCCGTTTAGCTTTCATACTTTGCTTGTACAAAATGTCGACGCCCTCCGAAAACTTCCGGTCACCTTAGAGTTAGATTCAAGGATTCAATTTCGATCAAAAAAATGGCCCGCCCTTAATGAAAAAATTAAAGTGGCAGAAGCTCTGATGAGCATCCATGAAACTCGATGGGCACAAGAAGTTCTGGACTCTATGGGTTCCGACCTCGATCAGTCAGAACCGGCGTTTCGCCTCTATGTAGGAACACTTCACTTCCGTTTGAACCATTTTTTGAAAAACTTCAAACTCCTCAGTGGTGTTTTCAGGGATAATCCGGGCCTCATTTCAAAGGCTGCTATGGGACTGTACTACCCCAGGAACCCCCTTCACTTAAACGACTCTCAAAACCTACTTCAAAAACCCCTTCAGAATCAAATCGACGAAAGACTCCTTCTTTCCCTCATCCGACAAGAGAGCGGTTTCAACGCTAACGCTCGAAGCCCTGTTGGAGCTATGGGCCTCATGCAGATTATGCCCAGTACAGCCCGGAGATTTGAAAGAATCAAACGATATGATCGGCTCTTTGACCCTGCTCTCAATCTTAAGATTGGATCCAAGTACTTCGCTGGCCTGATAGCCCAATACGGGGGCGACGCCGAACTTGCATTGGCAGCTTACAACGCTGGTCCGAAGAGGGTAGACCAGTGGCTCGTCCGTTTTCCTGTCAAAGATAGGATTCTTTTTTTGGATTTAATCCCGTTTAAAGAAACAAGGGACTATGTAGCATCCATCGCAAGAAACTATTTCTGGTATGTGACTCTCTACCCACACCTACCCGAGGTGGATCATACAAGACTTTCTGCCGGAAACCTCTTCAAATTCTTGGAAAGCCCTTACCTAGGGTTCAGACCAAGCTCCGAAAAATCGAATGTCCTAGTGGAATAACAGAAAGTTCAGGATCGATTCAGGTAGTAAAACTTACTGGTGATGGTGAAAGACAGATTCTGCAAGTCGAGGATCTCCGATTGCAACGATATTATTTTTTGCAAGAAATCTCGTCACACAAAGCCCAAAGACTCCAATGAACCCAACTGTCACTCCGACTTCGGTCAAACCCAAACGGGGACCATCCGCAAAAAACTCGGGTTGAACCATCCACAAGACATCAATCCATTGCGCAATCAGCATAAAAACGCCGACAAATCCCAATAGAGTTGGATTTCGTTTCGAATCACGCGGCAAAAGAAACAGAAAGGGAACTGCGAATTTACCCACCAGCAAGAAAGCAGATACTGACATCCAAGAACCATGGAAACGACGGAT
>JANNCA010000007.1:0-3478 GCA_031386075.1 Oligoflexia bacterium | reverse complement strand
CAAAATAGCCCTGAGTGTTTTAGCATCCCAAGCAAACCCTTGCGCTCGAACGAACCCACTCCCATTCCCCACCCCACCTCCTGTGAGCTCCGCCCGCCTCCGGTGACCCGAAAAATCATTCATATCGATTTGGATGCTTTCTACCCTTCGGTCGAGCAAAGAGATCACCCGAAGCTCAGGGGAAAGCCTGTCATTGTCGGAGGAGATCCCCGGAGCCGGGGTGTGGTCGCCTCCGCCTCCTATGAGGCTAGAAAGTTTGGAGTTCATTCTGCTATGAGCTGTGCTCAAGCTCATCGGCTTTGCCCTCAGGCTCACTTTGTCTACCCGGATTTTGAAAAATACAAAGAAGCCAGTCGCCAGATGAGAGAAATTTTTTATTCCTTCACCCCCCTCGTGGAACCTCTATCGCTAGACGAAGCCTACTTGGACGTGACGTCGAACCTCATCAACGAACCGTTTGCAAAAAATATCGCGATTGCGATTCGACAGAAAATCTTTACGGAACTGAGGCTCACCGCATCAGCGGGGGTCGGTCCTAATAAATGGATCGCCAAACTAGCGAGCGACTTCAAAAAACCCAACGGATTAGTAGTGATTCCGCCTGAGAAGGTATCCCAGTTCATTCAAAAATTACCGGTAGAAAAATTCTGGGGAGTGGGCCCCGTGACAGCCCAAAAGCTTCATTCGATGAATATTCGAACCGCTGCTGACATTCAATCCCACACAATTTTAAGCCTGGAGAAAGCCTTAGGGAGCTTTGGACCTTTCCTTTTTGAGTTGGCCCACGGGAGAGATGACCGGGAAGTGGACCCCCGTCTCGACCCGAAGAGCAGAGGATCAGAAACCACCTTCGAAAAAGATGTGCGAAATCAATCAGTACTTCTCAAGACGCTTGAAGCTCAAGCGGAGCAAGTCTCCCTCGATCTGAAAAATTTAGGCCGCCCCGGTCGAACGATTACCGTCAAAATTAAATACTCTGACTTCACCCTGATGACTCGTAGCCAAACCCTCTTTCATCCCACCGATAACCCGGTGCTGATTGCCGAAATTGCCTCCGAACTCCTCTTTAGAAACACAGAGGTCGAATCTCGGGCTGTGAGGTTGGTTGGGGTATCTGTCAGTAACCTCATTGAAGACCATGTCCCTCTTCAGCTCTGGTTTGACTTCGAGAAAATAGAGATGGTAAAAACAAATCTATGAAATCATTCTCGCTCAAGTCCTTCTCAGAATACAAGATTGCCTTGATTTCTTTGATTTCGCTATCTTTTGTCACTTTTTCCGGAAAATCCTACGAAAATCTATTACGAGGGATTGACTCTAACATCCATGCTAAAATCGCAATGACCGTCACGAGTGGACCTGGGATCTCCCCAAAACTCCCCATCCCCGATGCCAATTCGAAAATCAGTGAACCTGAAACTTATTTTAATGACCATCCTTTTTTTCCATTCTGGCTGAATGGCTGGGTGATGAGAATCTTAGGGCCAACAGCAGGATCGGCCCGTCTCCTGACTGCTACCGCTTCGGTGGGATGCGTTCTTCTCACACTGACCTTAGGCACGATCCTTCACTCTCGAATCTTTGGCTTTACTTCAGCTCTTTTTCTACTTTTTGCACGGGACATGATCTTGACGGGTGCAACCGTTAGCCTCGACCCACTCATGATGTTTTTTATCTTACTTTCATTTATTCTTTGGCTGAAACGAAAATGGACATGGGTAGGTCTGATCGTAGGTTTCGGTTTATGGATCAAGACTCCCGTTGTCCTCCTTGTTTTTCCGACTGCGTTTTTAGTAGCGTTGATCCAAGGACAGCTGCAGCAAGACTTCAAGCAGATTGTCCGAACGAGCCTCATTTCTTTAGGGTTGGGTTCCTTCGTTTGGGTTTTGACTGGTATCATAGGTGGGTGGCCACTGGTCCAAGATTATTGGATCCGCCAGGTCTGGGGCACTGCAGTGGGAGGTCGTCATTCAGCGTCCTCATTCGGAGCATCAGGCACTGCAATAGAACCTTGGGCCCTCATTCGTATGATTCGAAGTGGGTTCCTTCCGAGTACGCCGTTTCTAATCGTAGGGTGTTTTAAAGTCATCTGGCAACGCCTCAGGATTCCGCTGGGCAAAAGTCCTCCAAAGCACGAGGCAGCACTGATCTCTGGAGTCGCGATCGCCATCATGGCAGTCGCTATCACTCCAATGAAATTTCGATTTGATTACTACTTCAATCCCGTTTTTCCCTTTTTAGCTCTGCTATCATCCTATTCTCTCATTGATGTCGTCAAAGCGGTTGAAAAGAACTTCTATGCGGTTTTTAGCTCTTTAGTCCCACCTGTCCTAGCATTTTTGCTCTGCACTCCGACCCAACTGGGACCTGAAGCTTTCGTTGCCTTAAAACGATTCATGCCCTTCATCCAATCCTATGGAAACTGCGATCATGACATTTTGCTAGTTCCTGGGGGCGAACCCATAGGTTCGAGTTTGGACTATGGATTAGTCCTCAACTTCTATACTGGCCATCAGGTCAGTGTCGAAGGCTGCTTGACGGCCAGTGCCTTCATCCGTAAAAACAAACCAGATTGGATTCTAATTTCAGAAGAACATTTGAATCAATGCCTCACTGCCGCCGAAAAGACAAAATATCCCACTCAACTCAGAATGGGAAATCAATACCTTTTGACTTCGCTGATCCCCAGCCAAGCAAATTTTGATCTGACGCCCTTAGAGAGAGAACTTAAACCGTCAATCGATTGTCATCCCCCTTCCTATCCAAAAGATAGATATCACCTTGGATTTTAAAGTTTTTAAAAATTTATATAAAATATTTATAATAAAAAACACCTAATCAATATAGAATGTTAAAAATAAGTGGGAGTTATGAATTTTATACCTTCAGTTTTCTGGTACTTTTAACTCTCAACATTTTTCAGCCTGAACTCCAAGCTCGCGCCGAAGAAACTCCCAACAGTCCGCTTGAAAATAATTTGGGAGACATGAGCCTCGAAGATCTCCTCAAGGTTAAATTTTAGTCTGCTAGTCAAGAAAAGCGAGGCATCCACTCCACTCCGGCTGCAGTTACAGTCATCACGTCAGATGAAATTCAACATTCGGGGGCCCGTGATTTGAAAGATATTTTGAACCTCGCTCCCGGAATCTCCTTTGCCTTGGATACTCAGGAAGGGGTCGGGATCGCTACGCGAGGGATCTGGGCCCACGAAAGCAAAGCCTTACTCTTGATTGACGGAGGTTTTGGAGAACTGGCAGTCATCCATGTGATCACCCGCAGTGCCGATGATACCCCAGGTTTACTAGCCACCGGCCAATATGGGCAAACGACCTCTGGTTATCAAACACCCCGTAAAACTCGGTCCGTTCACGGCAGAGATATAAGGGGTCCCCACGTTAGTGCGGCATCTTTTGCTGTTCAATGTATTGTTTGATGATCTCCAAAGTAGCGCCGCCACATGAGCTTGCGAAATAGCTGC
>JANNCA010000416.1:0-13474 GCA_031386075.1 Oligoflexia bacterium | reverse complement strand
CTTAGAACCAAAATAAAACACAGCAGACATCGAGGCCACGATATAAACACTATTTCTCACTAAAAAATGGGATGCAGTGATTACAATTTGGGTAGGACCTGGAAGTTCTTGCCCGGAGGTTTTGAGCATGTCCTCGAACTTCGGAATCACAAACACAAGCATGAGGGCCACCACCCCGATGCCAATACTAATGACGATAATGGGATACATCATTGCACCCTTCATCATTTTCCTCAGCCGATAGGAATCCTCAAGATATCTAGAAAGGCGTTTGAGCATTTGATCTAAGGATCCTGAAGCCTCTCCTGCCCGTATCAAAGAAATATATAGTTTGGGAAATACCAAAGGAAAAGCGCTCAACGCCTCCCAGAAGTAACTCCCCTGGGAAACTTTCTCGCGAATGGCCATTGCAATCGCCTTCAAGCCAGAATGGGAGGCCTGATCTATGAGGATATCGAGTCCTTGAACAATGGGGATCCCTGAACCTACCAGGACCTGAAGTTGACGGGTGAAACCGACCATGACTTCAATAGGCAAACTTCTAACATTCCCAGATACTGTTTTGTTTTTACTGGGCCTAGAAATCTTTGTAGGCCGAATACCCATTCCACGCAGTGCCATCCGCAGGTCATTTTCACTACTTGCCTCGAGTTTGGCAGTGACTCTTCTCCCATCCTTACCCACTCCCTGATAAGTGAACTCTGGCATTTCCATTCTCCCTCAAAAAGATTCTGGCTTAGGATCGTTTTTCCTGAACATTCAACAGCAATTTAATAATTTCATCTTGATTAAAACTATTTTCGATTGCATCCGCCTTGGATAAGCTTCCATTCCTGACGAGGCCAGCGAGTGACTGATTCATGGTCTGCATCGACGTCTCGTCTTGTCCTGTTTGCATCGATGAATAGATCTGATGAATCTTATCTTCACGAATTAAATTTCTAATCCCCATAGTAGGAATCAGGACCTCACAGGACATGCATCTCCCAGGAGCAAAGCTTTTAGGGATGAGCATCTGAGAAACAACCGCCTGCAAGGTGAATGAAAGCACCTGTCTCACTTGAGTCTGCTGATGGGAGGGGAAAACATTAATCACTCGATTGATAGACTGAACAGCACCATTGGTATGGAGAGTCCCAAATACCAGATGCCCCGTCTCTGCCATGGTGAGTGCCATTTCGATCGTCTCAGGATCTCTGAGTTCTCCGACCAGCACGAAGTCTGGATCCTGGCGCAGGAGCCTTCTCATTGCAGTCGTGAAGGATTTTGTATCCACCCCTACTTCTCGCTGATTCACAATACAATTCTTATGAGGATGAACGAATTCAATTGGATCTTCGATCGTTAGAAGATGACCATATTCTTCTCGATTTAATATATCTAACATCGACGCTAGCGACGTCGTCTTACCACTCCCCGTTGGACCGGTCACCAAAATCAATCCATTCGGCCTACGTATCACCTTCTTCAAAATTTGAGGTAGTTTTAATTGATCAAAATCAGGTATGCTTAGTGGAATTCTTCTGAAAACTCCAGCAATTCCTCCTCGTTGGTAAAAAAGATTGCCACGAAATCTTGAGATATCTTTGATTCCAAATGAAAAATCAATCTCGTAATTTTTCTCAAATTCAGATTTCTGCATATCTGTTAGAACTGAGTAACAGATTTCCTTTGTATCCTGTTGATTGAGGGCATCGATCTTGACTTTGACCATCTTCCCCTGAATACGGAATTCAGGGGGAACTCCTGCACTAATGTGCAAATCTGAGGCATCTTGTTCAACCATCGTTTTAAGCAAAGCCGGTAAGCTTATTTTTGTCATTTTACCTTCTGATTAATTTTCCATGGTCAAAGAAAGTGCTTCTTCAAGCGTAGTTCGTCCTTCTGCTACCTTTGAAAGTGCAGACATCCGAAGGCTCTTCATACCCTCCTTGACAGCCTGTTTCTTAATTTCGATTATACTCTCTCCTCGAAGAACCATTTCCTTAAGTGACTGCGAGAAGTCCATCACTTCATAGATAGCTACCCGCCCCTTATAGCCGCTACTATTACACTTATTGCATCCCTTTCCTCTAAAACACTTCAGGGTCTGAACCTCTGCCGAAGAAAATCCCAATTCCAGAAGCTTTTCTACGGCAACAGGCTGCTCCTCTTTGCACACTCCACATATCGTCCGGAGGAGGCGCTGAGCAACAATGACGTTCACAGAGGCCACAACTAAAAAAGGCTCCAAGCCCATATTCATTAACCGTGTAATTGTACCGGGAGCATCATTCGTATGAAGGGTAGACAACACCAGATGCCCGGTAAGTGCAGCCTGAACGGCTACCTCCGCAGTCTCGTAATCTCGGATTTCTCCTACCAGGATGATGTCAGGGTCCTGCCTTAATAACGATCTCAAAACGCTTGCGAAGGTGAGTCCAATTTCTTTATGGACCTGCACTTGATTCACGCCTTCCAAATTATATTCTACGGGATCTTCAGCCGTTGAAATATTTTCATCTATTTGATTGAGCTCAGAAATTGCGGAGTAAAGGGTAGTCGTCTTACCACTTCCAGTAGGGCCGGTTACCAAAACCAGGCCGTTCGGAGCATGAATTCCCTTATAGAAAGTGTCTAATTGCTTTTGCTCAAACCCAAGATTCTTCAGATCTAGCTGTAGATTTCCTTTGCTCAATTGGCGCAAAACAATTTTTTCCCCAAAGAGAGTCGGCATAGAACTCACTCGAAAATCAATATCTGATCCCCCATATTTTAATTTAATCCGACCGTCTTGAGGTACTCTCGATTCGGCGATATCCATTCGGGACATAATTTTAAAGCGAGCTAAGACCGACCTCTTCATTTCAGAAGGAATTTCAGCTATTTCTTGCAAAGATCCGTCTATGCGCATTCGAACTCTAAAACGTTTCTCATAAGGCTCAACGTGGATATCACTCGCCATTCTTTTTATCGCCTCACCTAAGATTCCATTAACCACCTGAATCACTGGAGCATCAGCCGCTGAAGACGCATCGTAATCAATGTCATGGACGGTGACGAGTTCAATGTCCTGATTAGTATTCTCGCTATGTAATTTCCCTTGCTCTCTTTTGTAGGAATCAATTGCCGCCCCCACATACGCCGTCCCGGTGTAGTATTTACTGATGGCTGCATCAAAGGCAGAATACGAAGTGAGTACTGCTTCTACATTTAATTTTGATACGAATTTTATGTTCTCAAGGCCCGTCATATTGGACGGGTCACAAAGAGCGACCACGAGAGTCCCTTTGTTTGACTGAATCGGAATTGTCTGAGTTTTTCTTGCCAATTCGGGCGGGACCAGTTTAATGACCTCTGGACTGATTTCAAATTTTGCGAGATTGATGCTGGGTAAGCCAAATTTTTGACTCAGATAATAAAGTAATTTTGTTTCTGAAATGTAGTTTTTTTCAATTAAAAAGCGAACGTAATCTTTACCCAGTTTCAAGTTTGACTCAAGTGCTTCAGATAATTGCTGAGCCGAAATTATCTTGTCTTTGACTAACATTTCGACTAGTTGCCGTGACATGATTCTCCCATCCTTAGGATGATCTGCTCGATTCAACTATTATAAATAATAAAAACTTAACACCCTACCTATAGACTGGGCTGAGCGATAACATTTGTCAACACACTGAAAATTTGATTCCCTTTAGGAGGACCTTTTTAGATCATCAGAAAGAATTTTTTTTGCCATTTGGATATCGATTGCTATCTGACCTTTAAGAGCTTCAATATTTGAAAATTTTCTTTCGTCACGTAATCGAGACAAAAACTGCACCTCTACTTGAGAGCCGTATAGGTCACGGTGAAAATCTAAAAAGTGAGTTTCAACCCAGACTGGCAGCCCCTCCTGGGGATCGAGGCCGGATGTCTCGAAAAACGTAGGGCGAACTCCAACATTCGTGACACTCAAATAGCGAGTACCCTCATAAATAGCCCAAGTCGCATAGACCCCAAAGGGAAGAGCTAATTTGTTCTCCAGTTTTAAATTTGCAGTTGGAAATCCAAGCTGACGCCCCCTCCCTTGACCCTTCACGACAATTCCACGATAGAAAAATGGCTTACCTAAAAGACGTCTGGACCAATCCACATTCCCTGAAAGCAGTTGCTTCCGAATGCAAGAACTAGAGACTACCTCTCCATTCAACGTTTGAGGGGGCACTACATGCAACTTGACCTGGGTATCCCTACAAAAGGTCTCCAATGCCTCAAGATGTCCATGCCGTTCCCTACCAAACGCAAAATCGTAGCCTACAACAATCACCTCCGCCTTAAGTCTCCGTAAAATCACTTCGTAGAAAAATCGCTCGGGCTCAAGAGTTGAAAACTCTCGATTAAACGGCTCCTCAATAGTGACGTCTACACCTAGGGCACTTAGAAATTCTAGCTTTTCGTCATAAGTTAAAAGGAGGGCCAAAGGAGTTCCAGGTTTTAGAGCAACTTGAGGATGGGGGCGAAAAGTATAGACAATGCAACTCCCTTTTCTCTCTTTCGCTTTTTCGATAGCAAGCTGAATGATTTTTTGATGTCCTACATGCAGACCGTCAAAATTTCCAATCGTCACTACAGGATGAGAAATAGGCTGAAGAAAGAAATCTCGACCCCTCAAGACTTCCATACACTCAATTCTTGCCCTGGAAAACTGCAGACGTAGGAGACAGGTTTTGCATAGATGACTGTACGTTAGGGCTAGGCAACGTCGCCTGCCTCTCTTGAGCATATTTGGGTCGCGCCTTGTCAACTGTCGGCTTAAAGCTATACCCACATTGATCAATCTCTGAATCCTTAGAATCAAACGGGTAATTTCTACAATTCGCAGGCCTTAAATCACCGTAAACACGGCAATAAGGAAGATTTTGGCTATCTTTACCCAGAAATGGACACTTATAAATCAACTCACAACAAAGCCCACACCGATGACACTCCCCACTTCGGGTATCAGCAATTGCCTTTTGCACATAGTCTGGGCGAAAAGTCCCTAGGTAAAATCTTCTCACTTTACGCAAAACTTGACCAATCAAGTTCCTTTGACCGATCCAGCGTTGATACCACGTATTGACTGTAACAGTTAAACTCATTAAGTAACTTAAGCCATAACAAGGTCAATTCCGTCAAGAAGGAGATGCAGCTGTGAAAACCACGGCTTTTCTAACACGTGTCAGCCTTTGCCTACTCCTTTCACTCATCCCTCTCACTGAGCTGGAAAACCACATTTATTCCGCAAGGATGGCAATCAAAGTCTATATCAATACCCACACTCTTCACGACACCCAAAGAATCACGCGCTACCCGATCATTTACGAAATCTCTCTGCTTGAGCGCCTAGCCATTACCTTAGTGATGATCCTCATCGGCGCTTTCTACATCATTTACTATCCAGTGCTGACCAGTGCCATTGCGATCACCAGTACAGGGATTGTGGTCATTGGTTTCTTATTTCAAGTCATTTATCAAATTTTTGACATCTATATTCCCTCGGCAAATATCATGTGCTCCCTTTTAATTACCTACCTGGTTTTCACAGGATATCGTCTTGCGCTTCAAGAAAATCTTCAATGGCAGTCGCTTAAACAAGCTCAGTACCTCAAAGAATTAGACCAGATGAAAACTAATTTTCTCTCCCTGGTCAGCCATGATCTAAAAACTCCGCTCGCTAAAATCCAAGCAGTAGCTGAAAGAATGAGGCGCGAATTGACTCTGCCCATCGAGGAAAGGTCGGACTGGAAAGAACTCATTGATTCAATTGAAAACAGTAATACGGAGATGAAGAGATTTACCACCAGTATTCTAAATCTTTCAAAAATCGAGTCTCAAAAAGTAATCCTCAATAAAAAGTCAAATGACATCAATTCGCTTATTAATCAAGCGATCAAGCGCTTACAACCCCTTGCCCAGCAAAAAAACATTCAATTTGAAGAATTTTTAGAGCCGTTATTTTCAATTGAATGCGATGAAGACCTCATGCGTCAAGTCCTCACAAACTTGATCGATAATGCAATCAAATATAGCCCCACTGACTCTCGCGTCATAGTTCGTTCAAAAGAAGAAGTGGGTTTCGTCAGAGTCGAAGTGGAAGACTTCGGTCCGGGCATTCCGCAAGACCAATTACCCCTCATGTTTCGCAAATTCAGCCGTTTCCTCCGCCCTATCAAAGAGCAGGTAAAAGGTTCTGGCTTGGGCCTCTACCTATCCAAGTATTTTATCGAACTCCACGGAGGATCCATCCGCGTTAAAAGCATAGAAGGCCAAGGGACTATCTTTAGCTTTACACTTCCACTGAGAAGCGCAGAGAGAGAGACCCTCTTAAGCTAAAGGACTGTGCGATTGACCTTTTGCCCTAGCTTGGTTACTTTGCACAAAGTCATGCTGAGATCCTCACTCTTACCTTTAAGACCCTACAATGTTCTAGTCGTCGACGACGAAATAGAGCTGCGTGAATCTCTAAAACAAATTCTATCCGGATTAGGGCATCATGTTTTCCAAGCAGAGAATGGGCAAGAAGCCCTTGCAATTCTCAAAGACCGAGGGGTTGACTCTCCCGCATCGATTCACATGGTGCTACTCGATGTTCATTTGCCTGGAATTTCTGGACTCGAGGTTCTCCGAGAAATCAAATCTCATGATCCTTCAATCACCACCTTAATCATTACAGCCCACGGGAATATCCGAGATGCTGTCGAAGCAATGCGGGATGGTGCCTATAACTATATAGAAAAACCTGTGCAAGATTCTGACATTAAAGCGTTGATTGAAAAAGCGAGCCAGGCACATGTCATGATCGAAGAAATGGGTCTATCTTCCCCCACCCTGACTTTGGATAACGGAGAAGAGTTTATTGGCCGGTCCCATCAAATGCGGGCCGTTTTTCAGGTCATTCAAAGACTGGGACAAGTGAACACGAGTGTCCTTATCCGCGGTGAAAATGGAACAGGAAAAGAGCTGGTCGCAAGAGCCATCCATTTTAATTCACTTCGTAAGGACAAACCCATTGTCGCTCTCAATTGTGGTGCGATACCCGAAAGTTTGATGGAAAGTGAGTTTTTCGGCCATGAAAAAGGCTCTTTTACTGGAGCTGATCAGCGCCATATTGGGAAATTTCAATATTCAGAGGGAGGAACCCTCTTTTTAGATGAAATTGGAGATATCCCTTATTCCATGCAAGTTAAACTTCTCCGGGTACTGCAAGAACGAAAATTTACCCCTGTCGGATCCAATCGAGAAATCCGATGTGACGTAAGAATCATAGCGGCAACGAACAGAAATCTTGATGAAATGATTGAAAATCATGAATTCAGGCAAGATTTGTTTTACCGACTCAACGTGATGCCCATTCTGTTGCCCCCACTCCGAGAAAGGACTGAGGACATTCCTAACCTTGTCCAACATTTTATCGAAAAATACAATGCCCAGCATGATCGCCAGGGAACAGAAAAAGAAATTCGAGGTATTCGCGAGGATGCATTGAATGCACTTCGGAATTATCGCTGGCCTGGAAACATAAGAGAGCTGGAAAACATTATCGAAAGGGCATTTGTTTTAGAAAACACACTCTACATTGCGTTGGACTCTCTACCAGAAAACCTCTGGCCAAAATCATGCCCCCATCCCCACGTTCCAAATTTCCCGGACCCTTCAACAGTTGCAATTGACTTTCATAACCAAAAAGAGCAATTTGAACGTGAATTTATTTTGCATGCGCTCCGCCGTTTCAGAGGAAAAATCAATCAGACGGCCACCCATGCAGGAATTCCAAAAAATACGCTCCTACGCAAAATTAGAAAATACGCCATTAATCCCGCCGATTATGGCCCGGTGGATCAATATGGAGAAGAGAAATAAAATGAAGGAAGATCAAACTAAGGGAATTCAAGGGAGCACTCAAATACCCGGACCCGCAAAAATTATAACGGTCGCAAATCAAAAGGGCGGTGTGGGCAAAACGACTACAGTCATGAATCTAGGGGTCGCGCTCGTCCGTGAAGGAAAGCGAGTCCTTTTGCTAGATGGCGATCCCCAAGCCAATCTCACGAGTTATTTGGGAATCACCCCAGGAGTACCCCCTTTTGAAACTGTCCACACACTTGATGAAGTTTACCTAGCAAAACGTCCGTTGGATTCGCGAGGGAAACACCTTTTTATCACAAAAACAACCTCCGGAGTCGACCTGATAGCATCAGACAAGGCACTTTCAGGAGTTGAATACTACCTTTTTACACGGAGTGACCGTGAGTATGTACTTTCACGATTTCTCGCTAATATTCAAAACGATTACGACTTTATAATCATAGACACTCCACCTAGCTTGAACCTACTCACATTGAATGCGCTTTGTGCCAGCGACTATGTGCTGATACCCGTACAACCTGAGTTCTTCAGCTTAGAGGGGATTGTTAAAATCCGCGAATCTATCGAAGATGTCAGAGTTCGTTGGAATCCCAAAATTTCGATCATAGGCGTTTTACCAACCCAACTGTCCAACCGAAGAAAACTCACCCAAGAGGTCGTTCAAGCTTTGAGAGACGAATTGGGCGAGAAGGTCTTTAAAACTTCCATTCACGATAACGCTGCGGTTGCCGAAAGCTCGGGGCATGCTCAATCAGTTCTTGAGTATGATCGATCGTCCAGGGGGGCCCAGGACTATCACGCTGCAGCAAAGGAGCTACTTCAGCGGTGCGCAGCCGTATCAGAGACCCCTCACCAGAAATCAATCGAATCACAACCTTCATTGGAGGCATAGAAAAGTTATGATTAAAAACCAAGGAGCCATGGGGCGGAATCCATTTGGCAAACAAAAAAATCCAAAGAACACCCAGTTCAATCGAATAGTGAGCGATCAGAAAAGAAAATCAACACAATCGATCGATCGCCTGCATCCAAAATTGGCGGACTGGCTCTTCATCGCCCTTCCTGCTCATTCGTATGTTCTGGGCCTAAAAACAGTCCTTCTCGCCTTAAGATAAGAAAAGCATTTCTCTATATTTAGGAATAGGCCAATAATCATCTGAAATGATAGACTCGAGTTCATCGCACAATGCACGAACTTCTGCCATCGCTTCGGAAACCTCTTGAGAGAATCCTGTTGCTTTTGCCTCCTCAGTTGGCAAAATTTCATTTTTTTGAATCGCCTTTTCTAACTGAGTTCTCTTATCCTGAAGATGAATCGCGAGCTGAGACACTCGGTTCAACATTTCGGTCTGTGGAGCAGGGACTCCCGCAGCCTGAGCTGATACTGCAGCCTGCGCCAGATCGCCCTGATAAGCGAAGGCAGCGGGTAGAATCTGTACGTCTACCATCGACCGCAATGTATTCACTTCGATCATCATACTTTTCAAATACCTTTCGAGTCGAACATGAAAACGGGAGGTCAGCTCTGATTCTGAAAAAATTCCAGACTGAGTCAGCATTTTTTTAGATTTCGGGGTCACCATTTGTGCGAGAGCTTCTGGAGTTCGTCTCAGATGAAGTAACCCTCGCTTCTCAGCATCATCTACCCAAGCCTCTGAGTAATTATTCCCTTCGAATCGAATCGATCGAGTTTCCTGAATCGCTTCACGAATCACTTCCAAAATCGCCAAATCTTGACTCTGATTGCTCTTTTGTTTTTGTTTGAGAGCAATAATCACTTCCGAAAATCCATCGGCAACTGCAGCATTTAATAAAGTAATAGGAAATGCTGTAGACGAGGAAGCCCCTACAGCTCGAAATTCAAATTTATTCCCTGTAAAGGCTAATGGAGAGGTTCTATTACGATCAGTATTATCCTTCATTACTTCAGGAAGCTGGCTCACTCCCAATTTAAGCACTTGAGCCTCAATAGCTTGATCGGAACCCACTCCAGCTTCAAGTTCATTTAAAATTTTATTGAGTAAATCTCCGAGAAATACTGAAATAATCGCAGGCGGAGCCTCGTTCGCACCCAATCGGTGATCATTGCCTGACGAAGCAATCCCTGCACGCAAAAGCCCAGCATGCTTCTGGACTCCTTTGAGAACTCCTGACAAAATCAATAAAAACCTTAAATTTTGATGAGGAGTCTTACCAGGGTCTAACAAATTATCGCCATCTAATTCATGGCCACTCGCCGTAATCATCAGCGACCAATTATTATGCTTTCCGCTTCCATTAATTCCTGCAAAAGGTTTTTCATGGAACAAAACACTGAATCCATGGCGAACAGAAACCCTTCTTAAAATTTCCATCGTCAACTGATTATGGTCGGTAGCAATATTAGCTTCCTCGAAAATCGGGGCAGTTTCGAATTGACTCGGCGCCACTTCATTGTGTCGAGTTTTAACAGGTACTCCCAATTTATAGAGTTCATATTCAACTTCGCTCATAAAAGCCTGAGCTCGAGCAGGAATACTTCCAAAATAGTGATCCTCTAGTTGTTGCCCTTTGGGTGGCGCGCCACCTATGAGAGATCGTCCTGTCATCACCAAATCAGGCCTCAAATAAAAAAAACTGCGGTCAATAAGGAAATATTCTTGCTCAATTCCAAGGGTAGGAATCACCCTTTTTATCCCTGAATATTCTAAACCTAAACACTGAATGAGTTCACATGCCCGAGATGAAAGTACCTCAATACTCCGGAGTAAGCCGGTTTTTTCATCCAATGCATCTCCATGGTAACTAATAAATACCGATGGAATACACAGGGTCTTTCCATTGAGATGCTCCATAATAAAAACAGGACTTGAAGGATCCCACGCTGTATAACCTCTCGCCTCAAAGGTGGTGCGCATACCTCCTGAAGGAAAGCTCGAAGCATCAGGTTCACTTTGTATGAGCTGAAAACCTGAAAACTTCTCAATGACTCTTGTGTTATGATCCAAGCTAATAAAGGCATCATGCTTTTCAGCTGTCAAACCTGTTTGAGGTTGAAACCAATGGCAATAATGCGTCACACCTCTAGAAAGTGCCCACTCCTTGATCGCTTGAGCAACCGTATTAGCAATTTCCCGATCTAGTTTTTTTCCGTTTGCTATTGTGGATTCCAACTTTGAGTAAATATCTTTTGGAAGCTTTTCCTTCATTCTCAAAAGATCGAAAGTATTGATCCCATAGAATTCTGAAATTCTCAATGGCTTACCCTGATCATCTTGGGGTGGATCAAACTTTTTAGGAGTACGCAAATTGAGTTCTCTCACTGCATCAAAACGAGCTTTTGCTCCAACACCCGCACTCATCAGTTCACTCCTTTATTAATTAGACTGATTAAATTTTCGCATTCGAGGATCCACTGAGAAAGCTCAGCTCTAGCGCCCTCCTCTGAATTCGAACGGTCCGAACCTGCAAACCGGACTCTGTCAGAAAATTCGAGCAAGAGAACGATTCTATCCCAAATGGCCTTCGATAAGCCCTTTTGTTCTACAAGCAGATCTTCCAGCTGGAGGTGCGACAAGGATCTGACCCCCACAGGATAAGTCTTTTCCACGACGTTCAAGATTTCTTCAGTCAGCCGTTCATAGGATTGTGTCACTTCCAACCAGGATCCGCCTTTTAAGTCTGCCAGAGAAGAAATTTGGCTCCCCCTTTGTCCCCCGATTCGCTTGCCACGTCCGATCCTTTTTCTAAGCCAATCCAAGATGACCCAACCCCAAAAAACCAATAAAGAAAAAAAGCTCCCTAAATATAAGAATTGCCAAAGGGGCCGGGATTCTTTCGAGGTTTTGAGAATATCGGAGGGAGGTTTTAAACCCAGAATCTTATCGCCATCTGAAATTTCTCCCGACTTTTCCTGATCGAAAGAAGATCGAGGGGGAAGTTGTTTTCCGAGCGAATTACTCGCACTAGAAGGTGCCCCATGAACAGGATCTAATACCTGTATACTAAAAGGTTCCGTTGATTTAACATAATATTGCTGAGTCTCTGGATTAAAAAATCCAAATTCAAGAGCAGGTAGCAGAATTTTCCCCGAACTCCGGGGAATGAATAAGAGCTCAAAAACTTTTTCGCTTGCTCCCTTTCGTCCTACTTGAGTCTTTCCTTTAGAGTCATATAATTCTACTTGATTCGGAAAGTTCACATGAGGAACCTGGACTGTCGCTACATTTCCATAACCCGCTACCCTCACCGTCAGTGTCAATGCATCGTGAGCATGCACCTCAACCTTATCGACTGCAGCGGTTACAGTGAAGTCGCCTATACCCCCAGAAAAGCTTTGGGGTCGCCCCCCCTCTGGAAGCGAAGAAACCTGAAGTTGGATCGGATCACTTTGACCACTCCACACCTTAGGAACCATTTGCTGAAAAAATCCAAAAAATCGATCCTCTTCATCCAAATCTGTACTTGAATTTGGGTAAAAATTAAACTTGAGCGCCATTGGATCAATGACTAATTGCCCTTCCTGCAATGGATAAACAGCGTATTCGGCAAGAAGGGAGCGATCATAAGCCTCACCATTCAGAACAACCGGCTCAGATTCGAGGCGTTGTCCCATCACAGGCACCCTCAAATCTTCCCGAAGGAAACCCCCTAAAGCAGGATATTTATGAATCTCTAGATTAAAAATCCGCATTTGACGATAAAGATAATAGCTCACTACCAATTGCTGACCTTTAAAATAGGTTCGAGAAGGCTTCATCTCGGCTCGAATGACTGCATTCAACCCGGAAACTCGTTGCCTTCGCTGAGATTGAGCCCCCCTCTGAGGAGATCCACCTGCACCCTTTGAGACGTGAATCAAAATTTCAGGTGCCTTGAGGAATTTGCCACCCGTATTGAGGCGGATATCGGTTATTTTTAAATCTCCCGCTCGAGTCGGTTTAAGCATTTGAGTGGTCTGTTGGGTTTTAACACTAGAAAGTCGGCCTGACGAACTATCATACACTGAGTTCACTGAAACAGAATGATACTCTCCTGATTTTTCAAAATCGGGCGCACTGAACTGGGGTTCCTCCACCTGCAAGTCACTCTCGAGCTGTACAGTCAACTTGAGTGCGATCGCATCATGAATACTGATGTCCGAAGAATCCACTTCGGCGGAGAATCGCACTCCGTCCCCATAGGAAAGGTTCCATGCCATAAACACAAAAAGGGAAACAAGGAGAAGTTCTAATTTTTTACCAATCTTTTGGATGATTCTGTACTCTAGCATTTTGATTATTGAGTTTCTCCTGCAGGTCTCGCTCCCGACTCTTCAATTCATTCAGGACCCGATCTGCATCTTGGCTGTCCATTTTTTTCGACTTAAATTCCTGCTTCGAATCCGATTTTTTTGTCTCTTGCTGATCAGATTTTTTCTCTTTTCCCTTTCCTTCGTTTTTAACATCCTCATTTAAAGATTCAGCTTTTTTCTGCTCAGCTGATTGATCCGGTTTTTGTTTTTGATTTGGTTTTTGACCTGGTTTTTCATTTGTCTTAGGATCTTGCTTAGGGTCTTCCTGAGAATCATTTTTTGGGTCTTTCTTCTGTTGCTTGATCTCATCCACCAAAAGCTGAAGGTTTTTTC
>JANNCA010000384.1:0-9150 GCA_031386075.1 Oligoflexia bacterium | reverse complement strand
CCTGCCCCTCGGGGTTTTCAATTACCTCTCCCATGAGTCGATCCGTAAATG
This sequence comes from Oligoflexia bacterium, assembly GCA_031386075.1. GTDB lineage: Bacteria > Bdellovibrionota > UBA1018 > UBA1018 > UBA1018 > CAIYTD01. The sequence goes on along the minus strand of JANNCA010000384.1, from coordinate 9,099 downwards.
TCGCCATCCGTCCTCCATGACAGAATGCATCGGTCTGTTGAATCTGCTTCAACTCGCTGTTGGACCGGTGTATCTTTCAATTAAATTTAGTAAATCCTTTGCTCCTTCATGTTGGGATTGTAGCTCAAGAATCTTAGAAGTTGTGATTTTTGCATCCTGGATTCGGCCGAGATGAAACTGTAGGCCGGCCAAACTGTATAGCAAGTTTGGATTCACAGGTGCAATTTGAATGTATTCCTCTAAAATTTTTGATGCAACAGCATAACTCTTCAATTCATAGGCACACTTGACTAAGTAAAAAATTGCATTTGGATTATTCAGTTCAATGTTCAACGATTGGGCAAAATGATCATGGGCGGATTTTCTGTCGCCTTCTGCGAGACTGCAGGAACCTAATCCAGCCATGGCTTGGTAGTTTTCAGGATTCGAAGCAGTAGCGTCTCTAAAGTAACGCTTCGCTTCTGGTATTTTATTAGCCTGAAGGTAGAGTGCACCTAGATTAGCTCGAATGTCATCAGCTGATGGATTTATTTCTAAGGCTTTTTTAAAATTTCTCTCGGCATATTCGATTCTTTTAGCACGAGTCCAGCAATTTCCAGCGGCTTTAAAAAGCTCAAATCGAGCTGATGGGTTTAAGTCTTTGAGATTCATTGCGCGCTCCAAAATCTCTCCCGCTTGCAGGTCCTTATTCTGGCTCAAAAGTAAAGCACTCAGTCTTTGGAAACACTCTAAACTAGGATGATAGGCAATGGACTCCTCGAAGTGGACAAGTGCTTCCTCATATTTTCCTTCAGCTTCGAAACAGCGACCCATTCTAAAGAGTGCTGCGCTTGTATTCTCTCCGGTCTTCAAAATGGTTTTATATATGTTTTTGGCTAACACATAGTCACCTGAGTCGAATAACAGGTCCGCATTTCTGATCAAAAAAGGTATGTTAAGCTTTCCATTGGGAAGGTAGATGCTTTCGGGGGCAGCTTTCGAACTCGTGACTTCAATTCTAGTGTTGTCCTGTTGGGGTTGTTGTTGAGGTTGTTGCCGTCTGGGTTTGATTTGTAAAAGGTAGTCGATCGTATCATTGCTTCTGAATTCTTCGAAGTCTTCGAGCATCTCTTGTAGGGTGCGGAGGCGGATCATCCGGTCGCTGTGGGCAGGAATGGCAGTAATGCCGACTATATCGAAGTCAGCTTGATGGAGCTGCTTTCTTATGACCTCATGAAGGGAATGGGTGACATCTTGATTCATAATTTACCATCCAATTTTTCACCAGACTCAGAGATCCATTTGCTTCTGAATTTCTTAACTTGCTGGCTAGATTTATCTGAGGTCGACAATTCTTTGAGAAGGCGACTTTTTTCTTTTTCAATCTGAACAATGATTCTTTGGTCTGTTATAAGAATCGTTTGAACCAGGTCCTCTTTGTCTATGAGAATTTTTTTAATCGAGTCTATCAGTGATGTCGTTTTCTGGTTTTCAGAGAGGGTTTTAACAATCTCTGAAATTTTTATGTCATAAAGTAACAATGCCTTAACTATGGAGTTCCGTTGTTTCTGAAATTTATGAATGTAAGTAAGGTCTCCAGATTCAGAAAATGCGAGAAAATCCTCAGAACACTTTAAAAATTTCTGTAAACATCGGTTTTTACTTTGAAGTAGCTTAAGTACGTCCATGTAATTAAGAGTGATTCCTTTTATTATTTTGACACACCTTTATTGACTTGTTCAACAGCCACTTTCCATGCGCCCAGAAGGTTTTCTAGAATTTTCTGAACAGCCAGGAGAGAGTCCTTTGAATTTTCAATGTTTGCTTTGACCAATTGCTCTATCATAAAATTATATAAGCGTTCTAGCTCCCGAGCAATGTTTCCTCCAATTTCAAAATTTAATGTGTTTAAAAGCTCATTAATGATGTCGTGAGCTTTTCCAATAGACTTTCCTTTGCTACCCATGTCCTTTGCTTCAAGAGCCGCCGTTGCCTTTTTGACATTTTGAATTGCTGCTTCATAAAGCATAATCAAAAGCTGTCCACGATTTGCAGTTTTTACTGCAGTTTGTCTGTATTGATTTGCCCCGTGATTTCCAGCCATAGTCTATTTTCCTCTACATGCCACTGATGAGTTGCGAGATTGGATTGCCTCCTCCGGCCCCAGGAAGAGAAGCTGCAAGGTATTGCTGTTGCCTTTGCATGTCACTTAAAGTTGACTCTAAGTGGGAGAACTGATTTACGATATCCTGTTTTCTCCTGTCTAAGTACTTTGTTTTCTGATCGATTTGATTATCGATTGTTTTAATGCGGGAATGGAAGCCCGCTTCCTTTGCCGTTAGAATTCCGTTTCCTGCTCGACTATAGGTTTCAAAGACGCCTTTGAGGCGATTGGCAAGGCCATTTTCACCCGTAATGGCCATAGAAATGCCATCAAAATTAGACTCTAAACTTTTGTTGAATTTTTCTTCCTTAAAAGTGAGTTGGCCATTTTTTTCAAATTCAATTCCAATTTGGTTTAAAAACACAGGGGGGGTCTTTTCCTGTCCTGGGATAAAACTGTTATAGGCCTCATGAACGACATTTCTTAAAAGATATTCAAGAGATTGAAGGCTGGAATCACCCGAAAAGGTCGCTGTTGTGTCTGTCGTGCCATCTACTGAGTTTTGTTTATCAATAAACTGCAGAACTTGATTTATTTGTTCTACTAATCCTTTTACTTTTCCAGAAATTTTTTGGTAGTCCTCAGAGATCGTTAGAGTAAATGATTGATCGGGTTTAGCCTGCTTCAGGTGAATATTGACACCGGGTAAAAAATTCGCAATGTCGTTACTTCCTGTTTCGATTTCAAATCCATCTATAACAACTAGCCCATTTTTGGCATCTTTATTGTCATCAATATAGAGTTCTGCAGAACCATCCATGAAATAAAACTCTGGGTAATCGATTTGGTTGGCGGCTCCGTCTTTTTTCCCTGTAAATAAAAGTTTCCAAGGGGTTTCTGGTTGAGAATCGTCACGGATAACAGAAGCGCGGACCGGTGAATTAGTTTGTTGATTGATCTGAGATGAAATTCCCCGAAGGCTTGAGTTCTTGTCATCAATATATATATTTGTAGTTTCCCCAGATTGAGAATTGAGTGTAATGAAGCCAATTCCTAGAAGATTTTCGTCTGCGTTTTCAAAACCATTCGATATGACCGATGTTCGAGCTGCGAGTTCATCTACCTCTAAGTTGTATTGTCCGGGTTCGGCCACATCTTTGTCGAGAGTGACGCTGATCATTCCAGTTCCTTCACCCAGGTCTGCTTTGAGTTCTCTGAATTTTCTAAAGGTAGCTACTTCACTAATGGCTTTTTCAAGCCCGGCAAATTTCGTTTTAAACTCATGGAAGAGTTTAAGGCGTGTATCTTCCTTCGCTTTACGCTTTTCTAATGTTTTAATAGGCTGACTTTCAGCTTCAATGAGTTGCTGAACCGCTTGTTTAAATTGTCCCCCGCCGACGGGATCGAAACGTAGGCCCACTCGTTCTCCTCGTTCTTGTCATAGTATGCCACACTTTACGGTAATGAAAATCGGTAGAAACTACCTAGAGAGGGATATAGATTTCAAGATTACTTTTTAGGGCAAGGCGTTCAAAAAAAATGGTTTTCTGAGCTAAAGAAGTGGGTCTCGAAAACGAAAATATTTTCTTAAACGCTAGTCGTGGGTTGGAAAGGCTTCGACAACTTTACCGCTGCGGACCGTGAGGGCCTGTAAATCTCGAAAAAACTGGCCATTTTTGAAGGTCATTTTTCCAGTAACGCCCTGGTAGTTCTGTACTTTTTTTAGTTTATCGCGTAATTCCGAACGTGATAGATTTTCAGAACTCGAGGTCAAAATGAATCGAAGAAGGGAACCTGCGTCATAAGCCAGAGCTTCAAATGAAGTCGGATCTTGTGCAAATGTTGACTTAAATCGTTCAGTAAAATTACGAACCGTCGGTGACTTGCTTTCAGAGAAATAGGCATCCACAAAAGTCGCTTGCTCTGCATATGCTTGACCGCGGGATATGAAGTCCGGGGAGTCCCAAGAGGAGGTCCCTAAAAATTTTACATGATCGACATCTCTGTAAGCAAAGGTGGGTAGAATTTGCCCTGCCCCCTTGGGTTCATCTGGAATAAAAACAGCATCATAGTCGACAAGGGGTATAAGTTGAAAGAATTGCTCTGTCTTCCGAGTTTTTTTAGTGATGTGATTGGCTTCACGTTCCTGGGCCAGGAGATTTATTTCTCTTTGTCTGGCTTCAGTGTAGTAGAGGCCGGAAAGCTTGTCTATAACCTGGCGAAAGTCGGTTTCTCCTGGATTATAGGATTCGGAACCCACCACTTTTCCGCCCATAGATTCCACCGCATCCCAAAAATTTTGACCCATTTCTAGCCCGTATTTTTCGTTGGGAGAAATCAGAGCGAATTTTTTCGCTCCTAATTTTTGAATTGCATAGCGAGCTATTTCATAGGCTTGGAGTTGTTGGGTTAAGCCTGCTTGAAAAACATAGTCTTGAGTCGGGCCCGCTCTTCGAGAAAGCGAGATGAGGGGAACTCCAAGCTCTTGGGCGCGTTGAGAGATCTGATCGACTCCTTTACTGAGCATGGGGCCAATCACGGCAATGACGTGATGGTTTAAGACGAGGCGATTGAGAGCTTGAATCGACTGATCGACCTCTTCGCCGCTGTCTTCGATCACTAAGCTGAGTTTCGAGTCGGGTTCATTAGGATCAAAAATACCAAAGGCGAGTTGAATTCCCTGAAGGCTCTTGGTGCCAAACTTAGAAAATTTTCCTTTCATTGGCAGTAGGATCCCAACAGATCGGCTTTCTAGGCTAACAGGGTTTTGTGAGTGTGCGAGTAATTCATTGGCTTGAATAGAATAGATACTGCCAGGATATTTTTCAGTCAATGACTTGAGATGAATCTCGCTATTACCGCGATTTCCTACGGCCACTTCCTGAGAACCTAGACGAAAAAGGAGTGAATCTGCTACAGGAGAATCTTCAAATTCTTGATAGAGCGTTTCCAATGAGCTGATATCAGGAATAGCCTGAAGAGATTCATCCAGAAGTTTATAGAAGGCCTTCTTGTTGTCTGGGGCTTCGACATTCGATAAGAGGTAGCCTGCAGCTAAGAGCTGGCGCGATGCCTCAAGAGGCAATCCTTTTTTATGGTAGATACTGCCTCTGAGGAAGTGGACTTTTAAGCGATTGCTTTTGTCCAAGGTGTTTAAGTGGATGTTGCTCAGAGACTGTTGAGCGTCATCTAGTTGCAGTAGTTCATACTGGGCTGTTGCCAGGTTATAAAGGACATACTGGTTAAAGGGTTGATTCTCTGGATTGATTTGAATGGCACGTCGGAAATGAGCTAAAGCCGATATAGATTTTTTCTGACGCAATAGCAAAAGTCCATACAAGTTTTCAACCGAAGGTAGAAACTCGCTTTTTGGGTGGCGCCTTTCGAAAAGTGTTATCTTTCCTTCTGCGGCTTCAAAAAGATTCTGAGTGGATAGACTTTGAATTTCTTGGAAATCTGAGCGTTCTTTTTGGGCTCCATGAGGAGCTGATGAGCTTTTTTTTGAGGATAACTGATGTCTGGTGTGCGGACTGCTACAGGCCTGAAGAAATAGAACACCCACTCCAAATACAAGCCATTTGTTGCAGGTGTTCTTCATTTTTCTATCCAAAGAGATTTTTCACTTTCTCAAAAAAGCTGTGATGCATTGGGTGAGTGAGCTCTCCACCACTTTCAGAGAATAGCTTCAAAAGTTCCTTTTGTTCTGGGGTGATTTTTGAAGGAACTTCGACAATCACTCGAACCAGTTGGTCGCCGCGCCCATAAGATCCAAGTCGAGCCAATCCTTTGTTTTTCAATCGGAGTATCTTATGAGATTGTGTACCTGGTGGAATTTTTAATTTCACTTTTCCTTCCAAAGTAGGGACTTCAATTTCTGCACCGAGCGTAGCATGAACGAAGGTGATGGGAACTTCACAAATCACATCAAATTCGTCACGGGTGAAAAAATCATGGGGAAGAACGTTGATGGCAACGTAAAGATCGCCGGTAGGTCCTCCTCTTTCCCCTGCTTCTCCTTCACCGGAAAGCTTGAGGCGCTGCCCTGTGTCGACACCAGCCGGAATCTTTACGGCAATTTGTGACCGCTTTTTAATCTGTCCGGAGCCACTGCAGGAGATGCAAGGATGAGGGGTTGTCTGGCCCAATCCACCACATTTAGGACAAGGTCGAGTAATAGCAAAAAATCCTTGCTGAAAACTAACTTCGCCTCTTCCTCCGCACTGTCCGCAGGTTTCTGGTTGAGTTCCTGGTTTTGCGCCACTCCCTTCGCAGGTATCACAGGCTACATTTTTTGGAACTGTAATGACCTTCTCAGAGCCGAAGGCGGCTTCTTCAAATGTAATATCGACAGAGGTGCGAAGATCGTCTCCAGGTCGGCCTCCTGCTCTTCGCTTGCCGCGGGTTCGATTTCCACCAGCCGAAGCTCCGAAAAGGTCGCCAAAAATATCTCCAAAGATATCGTTGATTGATGATCCGCTAAAACCTTGAAAATCAAAACCGCCTGCCCCGCCGCCGCCCCCACCAGCGCCTGCAGCTGCATGACCAAATTGGTCGTACATCTGTCGCTTTTGAGGGTCGGAGAGGACTTCGTAAGCTTCTGAGAGCTCCTTAAAGCGCTCTTCAGATTTTTTATCGCCCGGATTTTTATCCGGGTGAAACTGAACAGCCAGTCTGCGGTAGGACTTCTTAAGTTCCTCGGGAGAGGCGCTACGGGTAAGAGTTAAGACTTCATAGTAGTCGCGTTTTGTAGCCATTCATTAGACTTCTTTATAGTCCGCGTCAATCACATCATCACCCTTTTTGCCCTCTTTTTGGGTCGTGTCAGAATTTCCCGATCCATTGGATTCAGGTCTTCCTGTTTGAGCTGAGCCACTCGGCTGAGCTCCAGCAGCCCCAGTCGATTGATACATCTGCTCGGCCATTTTATTAGAGGCAGCAGTCAGATTTTCCGTCGCTTTTTGAACTTCTGCAAGATCTTTGCTATCTAAATGTTTTCTGGCCTCAATGAGAGCTTCTTCTACTTGCTTCTTGATGTCAGCTGAGATCTTCTCATGATTTTCTTTTACTGTTTTTTCGATAGTATAGATCAAGCCATCCAGCGTATTTCGGGCATTGACCATTTCTTTCCGCTTGTCATCTTCAGATCGATGAGCTTCAGCTTCTTTTTGCATTCTCTTGATCTCATCTTCAGAGAGCCCACTTGAAGCTGTGATTCGAATGGATTGCTCTTTGCTGGTTCCCAAGTCTTTGGCACTCACGTGTACAATGCCGTTTGCATCAATATCAAATGTCACTTCGACCTGAGGAATACCACGAGGAGCAGGTGGAATGCCAACGAGATCAAATCGGCCTAATGATTTATTGTATTCAGCGAAATCGCGTTCTCCCTGGAGGACGTGAATCGTGACAGCGGACTGATTGTCGGCTGCTGTTGAGAACACTTGGGATTTTTTGCTAGGAATGGTGGTGTTCTTTTCGATGAGTTTGGTAAATACACCTCCAAGAGTTTCAATTCCGAGCGACAAAGGGGTTACGTCTAGAAGAAGTACGTCCTTAACGTCGCCCCTGAGAACTCCGCCCTGAATAGCTGCGCCCACGGCCACGACTTCGTCAGGGTTCACTCCTTTGTGAGGTTCTTTTCCAAAAATTTCTTTTACCTTTTGCTGAACTCGAGGCATGCGAGTCATGCCGCCTACAAGAATAACTTCGTCAATTTTGCTTTTGGTGACGCCAGCATCTTTGATGCAGGTTTCGCAGGGGGGCACTAAATTGTCGATGAGGTCAACAACCAGCGCTTCAAGCTTCGAACGAGAAAGCTTGATATTCAAATGCTTGGGGCCTGTGGCATCTGCTGTAATAAAGGGAAGGTTGATGTCCGTTTCTGTAGTGCTGGAAAGTTCGTGTTTTGCTTTCTCAGCTGACTCCTTCAACCGTTGGAGAGCCATCTTGTCTTTGCGTAGGTCAATTCCGTTTTCTTTTTTGAATTCATCCGCAAGCCAGTCGATAATTCTTTGATCGAAATTAGCGCCGCCTAAAAAGGTGTCTCCATTCGTTGCTTTGACTTCAAAAACGCCATCTCCCATTTCCAAGATAGAAATATCGAAGGTGCCGCCTCCCAGGTCAAATACGGCCACTGTCATGTCTTTGCCTTTTTTATCAAGTCCGTAGGCAAGTGCAGCAGAGGTAGGTTCATTAATAATACGCTTGACGTCAAGTCCTGCAATACGACCAGCATCCTTTGTGGCTTGACGCTGGGCATCGTTAAAGTAAGCGGGAACTGTGACGACGGCTTCTGTCACGGGCTCGCCCAGGTAATCTTCAGCAGTTTTTTTCATTTTTTGAAGAACGAGGGCAGAAATTTCTTGTGGAGAGTACTCACGATCTCCGACCTTAATCCAGGCATCGCCATTTTTTGCTTCATTAATTTTAAAGGGAGCTACTTTTAAAAATTCTTGAACTTCTCGTGAAGTAAACTTCCGGCCTAAAAGACGCTTCGACTCGAAAATCGTCTTCTCGGGATTTGTGACAGCCTGACGCTTAGCCGTTTGTCCGACTAGCTTTTCTCCTGAAGGGGTGAAGCCTGCGACTGAAGGTGTTGTATTCCCGCCTTCTGAATTCGGGATGACCTTCGGTTCCCCGCCTTCGAGCACTGCCACACATGAATTAGTTGTTCCTAAGTCAATTCCTATAATTCTACCCATAACTGCCTCTTCTTTCTAATCTGTCTCATCTGTTCAATAGCCAATCTGTTAAATGGCTCATTTGTAAAATGTCTGGTCTATAAAGTTTCTAGTTAATAAAGTGTGTATTCATTTGAGTTCGTCAACTGGACCTGGCTTATGTTCTGGGCGGCCGCAGCTAATCAGCACTCGAGCTGGTCTCAAAAGTCGCCCGTGTAAAGTATAGCCGCGGGTATGTTCTTTGGTGATCGTGCCAGAAGGAAGGTCGGATTCTTCTTGTCCGACAGCTTCATGAAGATTGGGATCGAATTCCTTGTTCAAGCTTTGAACCGTCTG
>JANNCA010000377.1:0-5506 GCA_031386075.1 Oligoflexia bacterium | reverse complement strand
GGGTGCAGGTCGAAGAGATAGCGGAGATTATGGAGGCTGCGATCGCGCCGCCCCCTTCCTCAACTTCTCAGACAGGACACTAGGGATGGCTCTCAAGACTTCACGACAGGGTTATGAGTCGGATGCTTCGGAGGAGATCGTCTCTGAAATCAACATCACCCCATTGACTGATATTTTTTTAGTTTTACTTATTATCTTTATGGTGACCAGCTCAGTGATGACGCAGTCGGGCGTGAACGTGAATTTGCCTCAAGCAAGTTCGGTAACCTCTCAGTCACAGCCTGAAGGAGTGATTGTCACACTGCTTCCTCGGGGAGGATTTCGAGTCAATGACCAGGAAGTAAGTGCGGGAAATATGTTGAAACTGGAAAGCTTGTTGAAGGCTCTCTTTGCTCATACTTCCTCGAGGCTAATCATTTTGCAGGGGGATCGGCAGGCTTTTTTGGGGGCTGCCATTGAGGTCATGGACCATGCGCGCCGGGCAGGGGCAGAGAAATTTGCGATAGCAACGACCGAAAAATAACATTGAGCCAACCCTCCTGATATGCGATGACTATTGAATGGACACATTGCGAACTGTGGATCACGGCTTCGGCAAAAGCTTGAGTTGGTATAGGGGGTTTATTCAAGGCAAGACCAGAATTTCTCTTGCGTGGATATTTGTCATTGTTCTTGGAATTTCGGGCCGTGAGTATCCCGCGTGGCCAGGAATTGGTTTGTGTTTTTTGGGCGCAAGTCTCCGGTTTTGGGCAAGCGGTTATCTGAGGAAAGATGTCCGACCTGCAGTGGGTGGACCCTACGCTTTTGTGAGAAATCCACTCTACTTGGGGACTTATTTTATGGCACTGGGCACCGCTTGGGCTATTGAAAATTGGATTTTATTGGCAATTCTAAGCGTCGTTTTTGCAGCGATTTACCACTTTATTATTCTGGATGAAGAAGTTAAATTGCGGCGGTTATTTGCGAATTCGTACCTTCATTATTGCCGAGTCGTTCCTCGTTTCTTTCCGAGAATGTGGCCACCGTTGTTTCCGGCAAGTAGAAAAACTCTTTTGAAAGTCAATCCTGAAAGCCTACATCATCTTTTTTCTACTTCTATTGCTATGAAGAATAAGGCCTATGAGGCTTATATTTCGTTTGCCGGGTTGATCGTTTTTCTTATGGGTGTGGCGTACCTTTGGAAGCATCTCTGAGGATCCTTAAGAAGGGAGAGTGAGCGATGGCTTCAGTTCCAGCGACTCCGATGGGGTTGCCGAAGAGCTCCAGTCGAGTGAGGCGACTCATGAATGAGGACCCTGCTATAGCTATAGCACCGTCATTTTCGATTTCATTGTCACTGAGATCCAGCTGAGTGAGTGTACTCAAGTGGGGGGAGTGAGCGATGGCTTGAGCTCCAGCATCTCCGATGTGGTTATCATAGAACTCCAGTCGAGAGAGGTGACTCATGTATGAAGACCTTGTTATGGCTATAGCACCGTCATTTTCTATTTCATTGCTACCGAGATCCAGTCGAGAGAGGTGACTCATGTATGAAGACCCTGCTATGGCTATAACACCGTCATTTTCTATTTCATTGCCGCCGAGCTCCAGTCGAGAGAGGTGACTCATGTATGAAGACTCTGCTATGGCTATTGCACCCTCATTTTTAATTTCATTGCCATTGAGATCCAGTCGAGTGAGGTGACTCAGGTAGGGGGAGTGAGCGATGGCTTGAGCTCCAGCATCTCTGATTTGGTTGTCATTGAGACTGAGGCGAGAGAGGTGACTCAAGTTGGGAGAACGAGCGATGGCTCGAGCTCCAGCATCTCCGAAAGGATGGCCCCTTAAATCCTCAGCAGTAGTTAATTTTAGTTCTTTAAGAGTTTCAGGTAGATAAGCTAACATGTTAAGATTAAATTTTGAATAAGAAAGATCCAGCTTTTTGATTTTACTAAAAATGCCAACTTCTGAAAATAGAGCTATAAATTTCACATCGCTGATTGTTTTTTTCCTTACTTTAAAGAACTCCTTTCTTGTTCCAAGATAATTAATAATAGAAGTTCTGTAATCTTTCCTGGTCTTAGCTAAGTAAAGAGTGTCACGCACTTCGCTATAGTCGCAAACCTGTAAAAGGAGTTCTTCCGGAAGTCTGTAAATAGACGACCCCATTAAAGATTGCCTAAAAGAAGCGGAAAGCGGAGCGCTATCCATCGCATGAACCAGGGGAACTATAAGGGTAGCAAGTCCCAGCGACGTGGATAAAAGAGTAAGGAAGACAATGAGGTATCGATTGAGGGTCATCATTTATTGGAGGTGTTAGCAAATAGGGTTATTTGAGTCAATGTTTTGTCAATTTTAACTAGGTAAAAATAAATTACGTATTTGAAGGCAACCCGCAAGGAATCGGGAACCGTTCCGGCCCAGTCCAAAACGGGGTGCGATTTTTGGATAAGTTCATAATATTTATTTAATTTTATTTATAAAATTATATGGTTTTTTGAAATTTCAAGTTCCTTGTCTGCGGCCAGGGGCAGTCGGAGGCTGTTTTTTTGTTTTTAAGTTCGAAATTGGACTTTTACCCGATGGGCACCCCTTCCTAGGAAATTCTTATTTCAGATAGCAGTGAATTGCGCTATAGTCAGTAGACAAAGAACACACGATGTACGGAGGAAAAGCTTTTGAAAGATACTGGGAAAGATACTGGAAAAGAGCGCACGCGGGCTCAAACAACAGAGAATCAGTTTAAGCTCGATCCTCAACTACTGGTTCAGATTCATAATCATATGGTCAAGGCGCGGGTACTCGAAGAGCGTTTGATCCGAATGTATAAGCAGTCAGATGGTTATTTCTGGATCGGAGGACCCGGTGAAGAGGCATTTAATGTCCCGCTCGGACTCCTGGCTAAAAAGGGACAGGGTTTAGATCACGACTACTTTCATTTACATTACCGTTCTGCCGCAATCCTCACGACTATGGGGGTTGTTCAGCCTATTGATGCGATTCGACAAATGAAAAATACCGTCACAGATCCTTTTTCGGGTGGGCGAAATTTCTCAAATCATTTTTCAAGTCATGCCTATAATGTCGTACCAATTGCTTCGACGATTGAAACGCAATATGTATCTGCCATTGGAACGGGCATTGCTCAACGTCGTCACGGAGGGACAGGGATTACTATCGTGAATGGCGGAGATGCCGGAACGGCTGAACCTGATTTTGCTTCTTGCCTGGTATGGTCTTCACGACCTCAAGCTGAACTACCGATTTTAATGATTGTGACCCATAATGAGTGGGGTATTTCAACTCCTGCCTCGACTCAACATGGGGATCAGCGGATTGCCGATCGAGGCAAGGCGTTTGGAATGAAGACTCGGACAATTCGAGGGAATGACGTTGAAGAGTCCTACTTTGCTTTGAAAGAGGCGATGGATTATATTCGGACTGAGCGGAAGCCTTTTCTACTTGAGGCTAAGGTTTCGAGGCTCTACGGGCATAGTTCTGCAACGGGCTGTAATTTGGTGACCGAAGAAGAGGATTGTTTGGTGACCTTTGAAGCGAAGCTTGAGGCAGCAGGTATTTTAAGTCGCCAGGCTATGGCTCAGGTTCGAGAGAATTATACAGCAGAAATGCTTGAGTTAGCCCAAAAGGTGAAACAAGAACCTATGCCAGATCCAGCGACGATTTATGATCATGTTTATCAGGGGCAGAAGGGTAGGTATTGGTAAATGGCAACCATGGTTCAGGCTATTCGAATGGCCCTTCATTATGGAGAGACTCACTTAGGTGTCACAGATATTTTTGGTGAAGATGTAGGCCCTCCACTGGGAGGCGTTTTTACCGCGACTCAAGGTCTGAAAACGACTTGGAATTCGCCCTTAGATGAGCGCGGCATTATCGGGGCCGCCATGGGCCTCGGTTTGGCAGGCAATCGGTGTGTGGCTGAAATTCAGTTTTGCGATTATATTTACAACACCATCGACCTTTTGAAGTTAGCGGGGATGCAGAGCTGGTCTTCGAACGGGGATTGGTGCTTGCCAATGACCGTAATGACTCCGGTGGGAAGTGGAATTCGGGGATCGATCTACCACTCGCATTCTTTTGACGCTACCATGACTCATATTCCAGGGTGGAAGATTGTGATGCCGTCTAATTCACTGGATGCCTATGGGCTCATGTTAGCCTGTTTAAAAGACCCCAATCCTACCATGTTTCTTAAGCCGAAAGCTTTGCTCCGAATGAGGGGCCAAGAGCAGATTCCGGGCGAACCTCCACTGACTCCTGAGGGAGAGAAGCAGCTCAAAGAAATGATTGATGCCCCTCTGGCGGCTCGGTCGAAATGGGTTCCTCGATGGCCAGAAGGCCTAACCGATTTTACTGTAGAAATAGGCGTCGCTAAAACGGTTCGAGAAGGGGAACATGTCACAGTCGTGAGCTATGGCAGAACCTTGCCACTGAGCGTGCAAGCGGCAGATTTACTGAAGCAAGAAGGGATCTCAGTCGAGGTGATTGACCTTAGAACGCTTTGGCCCTACGACTGGCCGCACCTTTCGGCATCGATTCGAAAAACGGGAAGAGTGATTTTTGTAAATGAGGATACCGAAGTAACCAACTTTGGAGAGCATTTGATCCGTCGAACGATCGAAGACCTCTTTTACGAGTTAGAAGCTCGACCTCGCCTTGTTGCCGGAGCTTTTATTCCGGGCGTTGGTTTAGCCGATCCGCTTGAAATGGCGAGTGTTCCGCAACTCAATCATATTCTTGATTCAATACGAGAGATTGTAGCAGAAAGAGCCTAAATTCGGTTCATACTCACTCAAATGATTGAGTTAGGTCTTTGGCAGGTCAAAGTCTTATCTTTTAGTTAAATACAATTAGTTTTTTTAATAATTGATTTGGTCAGTTCCTAAAATATTTTTCTGCGGTAAAATAAAAGCTAAGGCTCAATGAATATTCAGGGCTAGGGGATTTTTTATCGGGGGTAATCGCTTATGGCGAGAATGTACTTTTCCGTCCTGGGCTTAGGACTAGGATCCATGATTTTGTTTTCCATGGGAATGGGTATTGGGAACTTTGAACTTTCATTTGAGTTCGAGAATTTTGCGCAGGCGGAGGGACAAACTACCGCTCCCCAGATTGGAGGGGCGCTGCCTGCCACCCTATTTCCGAACACGGTGCCCCCGTCTTTTCAAGCCGTTCAAGGCATGCACATGGCCAATATTTTTACTAGTTGCTCCAATTATTCGGTTCCGATCAGTTCCCTGATGAATACCGCAATGATGGGTTCTATGATGGGTGGAGGACCTAGTGTCGGAGGAATGTCTACAATGACACTGGGGGCTTGCTCGATGTCATCCGGAATTTCAGTGAACTCCGTCTGCCCAGGGTCAGATGAAGTGGGGGGAGGGATGGGCGGTATGTCCATGGGAATGATGGGGGGCATGGGCATGGGCATGGGCATGGGCATGATGCAAGGAGGCATGGGAATGATGGGGGGAGGTATGGGCATGATGCAGAACCCGCCCCGGTT
>JANNCA010000318.1:0-1678 GCA_031386075.1 Oligoflexia bacterium | reverse complement strand
GCTGAGAAGGGTTTTGAATTAATACTGACGATTTTTAGTCAGTCTGCTCAAGATGCATTGGCTCAACTCAAAAAAGAAGTAAAAGATGCCTCCTTGATTTATTGTGGATTCGCTCCTTGGGAAGGGGAGTGGGAACAGGCGATTCGAAGGTTGAGGCCTTCCTTATTTGTCACTACGAGGTACGAGGCTTGGCCTGAACTCTGGCTTTCGCTCAAGCAACACGGCATCCCTCTGTCGATGATTTCAGTTCAGGCACGCAAATCACTGCAAATTGCCAAAGGGTTCTGTCAGATTTTGGGTACCGGCTTGCCTCGCCTCATTTTACTTCCGGTCACTCATGAGGATGCGGCGGGGCTCGCTCGACTTTTACCTAAAGCTCAGATTGAGGTTGCGGGAGATCCCCGTTGGGACCGAGTTCAGATGCGTGCTCAAATTGGAAGCAGACGGGCAAAAACCCTGATTCAGGCTTTCGCGGGGTTAAATCAGCCATGGGGGGTTATTGGAAGTGCGTGGCTGGAGGATTTGAATTTTCTGAAGCCTGCCTTGCGTCAGAATCAGGGTACCCTTTGGGTGGTTCCCCATCGGGTGGATCCTTCTCATATTCAAAAGATCGAATCTTTTTTGGTCAATTTAGGTTTTCATCCTTTTCGCACATCAGGCACTTCCACTTTCGAAAATATAAATCAAAAGGGAGGCCTTTGTGTTCTAGTAGACGAGGTCGGGTTTTTGTCAGAACTCTATTCACTTGCTGATTGGGTATTTGTAGGAGGTGGATTTGGTTCAGGAATTCATAGCACCATTGAACCTGCCCTTTACGGTGTTCCGATTGCATGCGGGCCTCATGGGTCTCAAAAATTTGCAGAAGTACAGGCTCTCCTCACGTCAGGGCAGCTTCATATTTTAAGGAATACGTCAGATTTAAGTCGATGGGTCGAGACATTGCAGTTGAAGAAACAAATGAAGGAACAGTGGAAGTTGGATGCTCTAGAGCGACTCGGTGCAACTGATAGAATTTGGAGTATCCTTAAGAACTTGTTCAAGGAAAGGTGAGTGAATGTCTAAAGAAGTTGTTCTTAGATTAAGAATGAGTGCTCACGATGGTCATTATGCCGGGGGCTTGGTGGACGGGGCCCGAATGCTTCAACTTTTTGGTGATGTAGCTACAGAACTTCTGATTCGATATGATGGAGACGAAGGGCTTTTTAGGGCTTATGAAAGTATAGAATTTTTAGCACCTGTTTATGCAGGAGATTATATTGAAGTCCGCGGAAAGATCATTCGTGTAGGTAAGACCTCGCGAACCATGGAGTTTGAGGCAATAAAAGTTATCCGACTTTTATTGCTTCCAGACTCAGGTGCAAGAGCTGTTTCATCGGCCGAAGTCATTGCAGAGCCCATTGTCGTTTGCCGGGCTCAAGGTACCTGCGTCACACCTCTTCATCTTCAAAGGAACTGTTCAGAAAAAAGATCAATGGAAGATTTATGAAAATTCAGGACCATTACGATTGGATTGTTTTGGGTGACCATCCTGCAGCACTTTTAAGTGCTAGCTTAGCTGCACGACTCGGGGTCTCTGTTCTTATTTTGCCAATGACTCCCTCGATGGGGGCCTGGGTGAGTCCGCTCGGTCATCATTTTGATCCAGAATCAAACTATGTGATTGGACTGGGTCAGTCTA